>RFJN01000320.1 GCA_003694875.1 Planctomycetota bacterium
GCCATGCGTGAGCAGCCCGGCGGCAGCCTCGACGGTGTGCACCCGAGCTGGATCGCGGCGCGGCTGCTCGAGTGCGACGAGCCCACGATCGAGGCGGTGGTGCGCGCGCTGCCCGAGTCGCGGCGCGAGGCGGTGCTCGAACACCTGCGGCGCTTCGGCGCCGAGCCGCCGGTGCGCTCCGGCCCGAAGGCGTCGCTGCTCGCGACACTCGACGCCGACCGCGTCGAGCGCTTCCGCGCGCGCTTCTTCCCCGAGATCGGCCAGCCGGTCGAAACGCCGGACGATCCCGCGGCGCGCTGGTTGCTTGGCGCCGAGCCCGATGCCATCATGGTGGCGGCGCACGAACTCGGGCTGCGCGTGGTGGCGCGCGCGTTCTGTCGGATCGCGCGCGAGGAGCTCGCGAAGTTGTGCCACGGGCTGCCGCCCAGGGACAGCGTGCGGCTCGTGGCGGCGGTGGTGGAGTTGAACGAACGCTGCGACGTCGACGAACGACGACAGCTGCAGTACACCCACCTCAAGCTCATGCGGCGGGCGGGGGTCTCGCAGCGTCTGTTCGAGGACACGGGCCTCGCGTTCCTCGCCGTGGCGGTGCTCGCGCAGCTCGAGCCGGTCACTGCGGCCCGGTTCGTCTACCGCCTGCCCGAGCAGCTCGGCCGGCGGCTGCGCGCGCTCGCCTCGCCGGAACTCATGCCCGATCCGCCGTTCGTTGCGGTCTATCGCGAGGAGCTGCGGCCGTGGCTCGCCGAACTCGCGCAGCGGGGGCTGATCGACGCAGCGTTGCCCACCGACGGAGAGGGGACGTCGTGAGCGCCGGACGGAGGCGAACATGAAGAAGATCGTACGGGGCCAGAACGTGGCGCGCGTGGCGCCGCTCGGCGGCGGGGCGAGCCCCCCGCCGGCCGCGCCGCCGCCGGCGGCCGCCCCCGGCTCGCTCAAGGAGGTCGTTGCACCGGCCGCCTCCCGCGGGGTGATCTCCAAGGAGACGTACGCCGCCTACAACGAGGCCAAGCAGATCCTCGCGGTCGCCGAGCAGGAGGCGGCCCGCATCCGCGAGGAGGCCGAACAGCAGCGGCAGCAGGCGGTGCGCGAGGGCTTCGAGCAGGGCTACCGCAAGGGCTACGAGGAGGCGCTCGCGGGGCTTGTGCGGCTCGAGGAGCGTCAGCGCGCGCTCGAGGCCGAACTCGAACCGCAGCTCGTCGATCTCGCGGTCGGCATCGCGCGCAAGATCATCGGGAGCGAGCTCGCGAGCAGCCCCGACGCGATCGCCAAGATCGTCGCGCAGGCGCTGCGCACCGTGCGGCACCAGCGCGAGATCACCGTGCGCGTCCACCCCGACCACGTCGAGGAACTCGAGACCCACCGCCAGCAGCTGCTCGCGGTGCTCTCGCGCGCACCCGATCTCCAGATCCGCGCCGACCCCGCGCTGCCGCCCGGGGGCTGCGTGATCGAGAGCGAGCTCGGACGCGTCGAGGCCGATCTCGAGACGCAGCTCGCGCTGCTGCGCAACGCGCTCGAACTCGCCCGCGGCGGGAGCTGAGCGCGGCAGACGGGAGGAAGGGTCGTGAGCGCCACCGCCAGCGAGACCCGGAGCGAGAGCCGGATCGATCTGCGCCGCTACCTCAAGGCGCTCGATCCCGTCTCGCCCGTCAAGGTCAAGGGCCGGGTGGTCGAGCTGACCGGGCTCGTGATCGAGGCCGCCGTGCCGGGGGTGCGCGTGGGCGAGGCGGTCGAGATCCACCGCCACCACACCCCCGAGCCGCTGATCGCCGAGGTGGTCGGCTTCCGCGACGACCGCGTGCTGCTCATGCCGCTCGGCGACATGACGCACATCGGTCCCGACAGCGAGGTGGTGCCGCTCGGGCGGCCGCTCACGGTACGCGTGGGACCGAAGATCCTCGGTCGCGTGCTCGACGGGATCGGCAACCCCATCGACACCGCCACCAAGGGGCCGCTCGAGTGGGAGACCGAGGTGCCGGTCATGGCCGACCCGCCCGATCCGCTCACCCGCAAGCGGGTGCTGCACCACCTCGCGGTGGGGGTGCGCGCGATCGACGGCTGCATGACCGTGGGCGAGGGGCAGCGGATCGGCTTCTTCGCCGGCGCGGGCGTGGGCAAGTCGACGCTCATGGGCATGATCGCGCGCAACACCGAGGCCGAGGTCAACGTGATCGCGCTGATCGGCGAACGCGGGCGCGAGGTGCTCGACTTCATCGAGGAGTCGCTCGGCGAGGAGGGCATGGCGCGCTCGGTCGTGGTGGTCGCCACGAGCGACCGGCCCTCGCTCGTGCGCAAGAAGGCGGCCTACGTCGCGACCGCGGTGGCGGAGTACTTCCGCGATCAGGGCCGCAAGGTCATGCTCATGATGGACAGCGTGACGCGCTTCGCCCGCGCGCAGCGCGAGGTCGGGCTCGCGATCGGCGAGCCGCCTGCGCGCCAGGGCTACACCCCGAGCGTGTTCAGCGAGCTGCCGCGGCTGCTCGAGCGCTCGGGCAACAGCGACCGCGGCTCGATCACCGCGTTCTACACCGTGCTCGCGCCCGCGGGCGACATGTCCGATCCGGTCGCCGAGGAGGTCAAGTCGATCCTCGACGGCCACATCGTCATGGACGCGAAACTCGGGGCGCGCAACCACTGGCCGGCGATCGATGTGTGCAAGTCGCTGAGCCGCGTCATGTCGACGGTCGCCTCCGAGCGGCACAAGAAGGCGAACGGGCTGTTGCGCGAGGTGCTCGCCACCTACGAGGCGCAGCGGGACCTGATCATGATTGGCGCCTACAAGAAGGGCAGCGACAAGCGCGTCGACTGGGCGATCAGCAAGATCGAGGCGTGCGAGGCGTTTCTGCGGCAGGGCACGCACGAGAAGCCGAAGTTCGAGGAGACGGTCGAGCAACTGATCGGGCTCTTCCCGGGCGAGGTGTGAGGTGGCGAAGAAGAAGCCGCACTACCGGCTGCAGCCGGTGCTCGAGCAGCGACAGCGCCGGCGCGACGAGGCGCAGCGGCAGGTGGCGGCCGCCGAGCAGGCGCTCGAGCAGCAGATGCGGCGGCTCGCCGAGATGATGGAGTGCAAGCGCCAGCTCGTGCTCAAGAAGGACGAGCTGCGCCAGGAGTTCGAGTCGCTGATCGGGCGGCCGGGCGTGGCGCTCGCCGAGGAGAGCGTGCGCTACGATCGCTACCAGACGGTGATCGACGAGAAGGTGCGCGAGATGGACGGCGCGATCGGGCGACAGCGCGTCACGGTGCGCCAGGCCGAGAGCGCGCTCGAGCGCGCCAAGGCGGCGCTGCTCGAGGCGATCACCGAGCTGCGCGCCATGGAGAAGCACAAGGAGAACTGGGAGGCCGAGGTGCGGCGCGAGGAGCGCGAGCGCGAGCAGGAGCAGCAGGAGGAACTCGGCCAGACCATGTGGCTGCAGCAGCGGCAGCAGGCGCGCCGCCGCGCGCAGCGGGGTTGACAGGTCGGTCAGGATAGAGGGCGGCGCATCCCGGTTCCGGGTGCGGAGGAAGGAGGCCGAGGTGTCGGTCGAGCGGGTTTCGGGGGGCGGTTCGGTCCCCAACGACAAGGTGCAGCGGCCGGCCGCCGGCCGCCCGAAGCGAGCGTTCGGCGAGATCGCGCGCGCGCGCAAGAACGCCCGGGCGCGCGGCAAGCACGGGGCGAAGCACGCGGGGGCGAAGGAGAAGGAGGCGGAGGCGGCGCAGCGTGCCGCCACCGGAGAGAGCCCGGAGGCGGGCCTTTTGCGCGCGCGCCTCGCCGGCAAGCCGCCGCACGGGGCGGGACAGCCGGGGCAGGCCGCCGCGGGCGGTACGGCCGAGGGGTTGCAGGCGGCGCAGGAGGGCGCAACGGCGATGGCGGCGGGTGCCGGCGGCAGCGAGGGGCTCGAGGGGTTTGCGGGGCTCGATCCCCACATGCCGCTGCAGACCGAGCTGACGGTGCGTGCCGGTGGCGGCGCGTTCGCCGAAAAGCTCAAGCTCGGCAAGCTCTCGCTCGAGGAGAGCGAACAGCGCCAGCAGCAGGCCACCGAGGTCGGACAGCAGAAGTCGGAGCGCGTCGAGCAGCGGCACACCGAGCTCGATCGCCAAGTGGCGCAGCAGCACGCCGAGAAGCGGATCGAGCACAACGAGGACACGCTGCGGCGACAGGTGCGGGTCGAGCAGCGGCACGACGAGTTCGACAGGGACCGGCTGCGCGACGAGGTCAAGCAGCAGCTGTTCGCGGGCGAGGTGACCAACCCCCTGCTCATGCAGCGGGTGCAGGAGCTCGCCGCCGCCGCGCCCACCGAGCCGGTCAAGCCCGTCGAGATCCCGCAGGAGGTGATCGATCGCGTCGTCGAGCGGGTGCGCTTCGGGCAGACCGAGGACGGGGCGCACGAGTTCCAGATCGACCTCAAGCAGGAGGTGCTGCAGGGCGCGCAGCTCAAGGTGCGCACCGAGGGCGGGCGCGTGCTGCTCGAGATGATCAGCGACGATCCGCTCGTGCAGGCGCAGCTCGAACAGCACGCGCAGGCGCTCGTGCGCTCCATGCGCGAGCGTGGCCTCGAGCCCGAGCTGCGAGTGCTCAGCCGCGAGCAGGCCGAGGTCTACGAGCAGGAGCGCCGTGCGGCGCGTCGGCCGCGCGGCGCCGCGGGCGGCTTCGGGACGCCCGGGGCCTGAGAGATCGCGCGGCTCGCCGCCGCCCGTGAACGTGCGGGCGCGCTGCCCCGGCTGGCGAGCCGGCGTGTTGCCCGTTACCATGGGCGCGGCGCAGGCTTGCGGCGAACGTCGAGCCACGATGGGGAGAGCGCACGGCCGTGCACGGCTATCCCGAGGACGTGCGGGCACGCAGCGGGCAGCTCGAACGAGCCGCACCCGCGGGCGGCATGCCGTACGTGCCGTCGCAGGCGCCCCCCACCCCGAGCCCCTTCCCGCGCGGCCCGCAGCCGCTCGCGATCGAGTCACTGCCGCCCATTCCGCGCGAATCGGTCCGACTGTGGCGCACCCTCGCCCGCACGCTGCCGCCGTACGTGCGCTCGCGCGCGGTGGGCGACGCGGTGCGCGGCTTCCTCGAGACGCTGCTCGCGCCACCGGAGGCCGAGCGGCAGCAGCTCACGGTGCTCGTGCGACGGGCCGATGCGCCCGCCGAGCAGACGACGTTTCCGGTCGGCGAGGTCACGATCGGAAGCCACGCGCAGTGCGACCTGCAGCTCACCGGTGCGGCGGTCAGTCGCCGGCACGCCAAGCTCGTGTACGACGAGCGCGGCTGGTCGCTCGTCGACATGGGTTCGCGCAACGGCACGTTTCTGCGCGGAGAGCGGCTGCACCCCGGCTACGCCTATCCGCTGCGCAGCGGCGAGACCTTCTCGCTGCCGGGCCACGAGATCACACTGCGCTGGCAGGAGCCCGAGCCGCTGCCGGTGCTCGAGAAGCTCGCGGTCTCGGCGCTGCGCTTCGAGCGCCGCGAGCGCTTTCTCACGGGCGTGGCTGCCTGCGGGCTGCTCGCGCTCGTGCGGCGCGAGCCCGGCGGCGAGCGGATCGTGATCGAGATCGATCTGCCGCTCGCGCACCTGATCGTGGCGCGGGTGCTCGAGCAGCCGCTGCCCGCCGAGGGGGGGCGGGTGGGCGCGGCGCTGCAGCCGCTCACCGAGGTCGATCGCGGGGTGCTCGAGCTCGCGTTCGTCAAGCTGCTCGACGCGCTGCAGGCCGACTGGGGACCGAAGGCGGAGTGGACGCTGCACCTCGAACAGGTGCTCGACCGGCGCGCGGGGGATCTCGAACGGCTGCTCGAGAGCGAGCGCTGGCTCGTGGTGTCGGTGGGCTTGGACTTCGACACCCGCCGCGACTCGGTGCGCATCGCGCTGCCGCCGGAGCTGATCGGCGAGCTGCCCGCGCGCGGCGAACACCCCGGTGCGAGCGACGCCGAGCTGTATCTGCGCTACCGCGACCTCGTGGCGGGCGCCCCCGTGACGCTGCAGGCCATCGTCGGGCGCGCCCACCTCGGACAGGCCGAGCTGGCCGGGCTGCAGCCGGGCGACATCATGGTGCCCGAGGAACTCTCGCTCGCGCTCGCGCCGGAAGGCGGGATCGGGGGGCGGGTGACCTTCCGCCCGATCGTGCCGGGCGGAGCGGGGCCGATCGAGATCGCGGGGCGCATCGTCGCGTTCACCGCCGCCGCGGTGCAGGTCGAGCTGGACACGATCGAGCGGGTGCTGCAGGCGCCGCGCGTCGAGCCGGGGGTGGGAGGAGCCATGAGCGGTGCACACGAGCCGCCTGCGCAGGCGGAACACGACGAGGAGGAACTCGGGGAGGGCAGCGCTGCGCTCGGGGAGCTGCCGCTGCCGCTCGTGGTCGAGCTCGGCCGGCTGCAGCTGACCCTGCGCGATCTCGCGGGGCTGCGGCGCGGGCAGGTGCTCGAGCTCGGCCGCGGGGTCGAGGAGCCGGTGCACCTCGTGCTCGAGGGGCGTTCGATCGGGACCGGGCGTCTCGTGAACGTCGAGGGCGAGATCGGGGTGCAGATCATCGACCTCGTGCGGTGACGCGGCGGGGCCGAGTGATCGGGGGCGTGCTCGTCGGTGCGCTCGTGCTGTGCGCGCTCGCCGCGACGAGCCGCGCCGCGCCCGCGCCGGCGGCGGTGACGCAGCCCGCGCGGGTGACCGCGGGCGCCGAGCCGCGCGCGGCGACGACGACCGCGTCCGCGCGCGGGCCCGCGGAGCTGCTCGGCGACACGGGCGAGCTGCTCATGCTGCTGATCAAGACCGCGGCACTGCTCGGCGCCATGGCCCTGCTCGGGCTGCTCGTGGTGCGGATCTACGGACCGCGCGCCGCGGTGGCGGGGGCGGGCGGGGGCGGAGCGATCCGCATCCTGGCGGTGCAGCGACTCGAGGCGCGCACCACCCTGTATCTGCTCGAGGTGGCCGGCAGCCCGCTGCTCGTGGCGGTCTCGGACCGCGAGGTGCGGGCCCTCACGCGCACGCAGCTCGACGCGCAGGCGGTGCGCGAGGCGGTGGCGACCGAGCGGCGGGGGGCTCGCGGCGGCTTCCGTGCGCTGCTCGGACGCAGAGGCGAGGCGGCCGCCGCCCGGTCGGGTTCGGCTGGGGGCGGCGACGACGCGCAGCCGCTCGCCTAGGCGCGTTTCCGAACAGAGCGCAGGGCGCTCGCGCCGAGCGCGGTCGCGACGCGGCGCGCTTTCGTTGCGCGCGCGCTCCTGCTACCCTGTGGCGCGTCGTGGCGGTGGCGAGTGCCGGGAGAGAGCACCCCGTGGCGGAACGACGAGCGGCAGACGAAGTGCGCGAGCCCGTGCGAGCGCGTCGGCGGGCGCGTCGCACGCTCGTGCTTTCGGCCGCGCTCGCGCTACTCGTGGGCGCGCTCGCCATGGCGTTCGCTCCGGCTGCGCTCGCGCAGGCGGCGCAGCCCGAGGGCGGCGGCTCGGTGGGGCTGTCGCGGCCGGTGGTCGCCCTCGTCGCGCTCGCCGCGCTCTCGCTCGCCCCCTTCATCCTGGTCATGACGACCTCGTTCCTGAAGTTCTCGGTCGTCGCCTCGATCCTGCGCAGCGCGCTCGGGACACAGCAGATCCCGCCCAACCAGGTCAACATGGGGCTCGCGCTGATCCTCACGATCTATGTCATGGCGCCGGTCGGCGCGAAGGTCTACCACGAGGTGGAGGATCTCGTGAACGAGGCGGTCGCGGACGGGGTGTTCAGCGATCAGTCGGTGGAGATCCTGCGCAAGGCGATCGAGCGCGGCAAGAAGCCGTATCTCGACTTCCTGTACCGGCACTCGAGCAAGCGCGATCGCGAGCTGTTCGTGCGTCTTGGCGCGATGCTGCACCGCAACGATCCGGAGCCGTACGTGGCGGACGAGCGCGAGTTCACCGGCCTCGTGGCGGCGTTCGTCACCACCGAGCTGACCGAGGCGTTCCAGATCGGGTTCATCCTGTTCGTGCCGTTCATCGTGATCGACATGATCGTGTCGAACGTGCTGCTCGCGATGGGCATGCAGATGCTCTCGCCCACGATCGTGAGTCTTCCGCTCAAGCTGCTGCTGTTCGTGCTCGTCGACGGCTGGTACGTGATCCTGCGCAACCTCGTGCTGGGCTACGTGTGACCGCGGCCGGGGCGGGTGCGGTTCGAGGGAGGTGAGTCCGTGGTGTCGATCGACTCGCTGGTGCTGCAGATCGCGCGGCAGGCGCTGCTGCTCGTGGTGCTGATCTCGGGGATCCCGATCGTGCTGTCCATGATGGCGGGTGTGATCGTGAGCGTGTTCCAGGCCGCGACCCAGATCCAGGAGCAGACGCTCACGTTCGTGCCCAAGATGATCATGGTCTTCGGCTCGCTCGCGATCGGCGGCTACTGGATGATCGCGCAGCTCGTGCGCTACACAGAGGGGCTGTTCAACCTCATCCCCGACATCAGCCGGGGGCTGTGAGGGCTCGGCATGGAGGAGCTGCTGCGGCGGCTCGGACTCGATCTCGAGCTGCCGGCCATGCTGCGGCTGTTCGTGCTCGTCATGGCGCGCATGGCGGGCGCGGCGCTGCCGCTGCCGTTCTTCGGCGGCCAGCTCGTGCCGGCGCGCATCCGCTTCGGCATCCCCCTCTTTCTCGCGCTCTTTCTCTATCCCTTCGTCACCGCGGGGATCGCATACGCCGATGTGCCCCCGCTCGGGCTGTACTACGTGGGGCTGATCGCCAAGGAGCTGTTTACCGGCTTCTGCATGGGGTTTCTCGCGTCGGTGCCGTTTCACGCGGTCACGATCGGCGGTGCGTTCATCGACACCCAGCGCGGCACCACCTTCGCCTCGGTGATCGCGCCCATGACCGGCGGCTCCACCTCGCTGCTCGGCTCGATGCTCAACCTCTACTTCATCGTGCTGTTCCTCGCGCTCGGCGGCGCCCACATGGTGGTGGAGGCGGTGGGGCTGAGCTACCGCGTGGTGCCGCTGCTCGGCTTCCCGGAGCTGCTCGATCCGGGGCGCTCGGGCTACGTGGAACTGCTGCTGCGGCACACCAACGACATGTTCCGGATCGGGGTGCAGCTCGCCGGCCCGGTGGTGGTGGCGCTGTTTCTGATCGACATGACGCTCGGGATCGTGAACCGGGCTGCGCCCAACATCCAGGTCTTCTTCCTCGGCATGGGGCTCAAGGCGGTGGGGGGGCTGATCGTGCTGTTCGTCACGCTCGGTCTGTTCACCGAGCAGATCGTGCAGCTCGGCGCCGGGGTGGGCCGGCTCATGGAGCAGGCGGCGGCGCTGTTCGCGCAGGGCTGAGCAAGGCCGCTGGGCGCGTGGCCTCGTTCGGGGTACAACGCAACCGGCAGGGTGTGCGCAGGGGCGAAGGCCCGTGAGTGGCGAGAAGACCGAAAAACCCACCCCGAAGAAGATCCGCCAGGCGCGCGAGGAGGGCAATGTCCCGAAGAGCCGCGACTTCCAGTCGTCGGTGCTCTTCCTGATCGGGGCGGCGGTGATCGGCAGCGCGGGACCGGCGGCGGTCGACCGGGTCAAGGCGTTCGCGCTCGCGTGCTTCGAGGCGGGCTCGTTCTCGTCCGACCGGCTGCTCAGCGCCACGCTCGAGTCGGCGCACGAGGGGCTGATCCTGATCCTGCTCGTGGTGGCGCCCCTGCTTGGAGCCGTGGTGATCACGACGCTGCTGATCGGCTTCGCCCAGACGGGGGGGCTGCTCACCTTCAAGGTGTTCCAGCTCAAGTTCGAGCGGCTCAATCCCGCCACCGGGATCAAGAACCTCTTCTTCTCGGCGCGCACCTACGTGGAGCTGCTCAAGTCGCTCGTCAAGCTGACGGTGGCGTTCGTCGTCGCCTACTTCGTGATCCGCGGCGCGATCCGCGACATCGCGAGCGCTTCGGGCCTCGACGTGGAGCACCTGATCGCGCTCGCCGCGCTGCTGACCGGCAAGCTGATCAAGGTGATCGGCGGGGTGCTGCTCGTGATCGGGCTTGCCGACCTGCTGTGGCAGCGCTACCAGTGGACCAAGGGGCTCATGATGAGCAAGCAGGAGATCAAGGACGAGTACAAGCAGGCCGAGGGCGATCCGCACACCAAGAGCCAGCGCAAGAAGATGGCGCGCGAGATCGCCAACCAGAAGGGGATCAAGTCGGTGCGCAAGGCCAAGGTGGTGGTGACCAACCCGCACGAGATCGCGGTGGCGCTCGAGTACGACGAGGACGATCCGAACATGAACGCGCCGCGGGTGCTGTGCAAGGGCGAGCGCATCATCGCGCAGCAGATCATCGAGGAGGCGAAGCGGCACGGGGTGCCGATCATGCGCAACATCGCGCTTGCGCACTCGCTCAACGAGCTCGAGGTCGACGACGAGATCCCCGAGGAGCTGTACGAGGCGGTGGCGGAGCTGCTCAACTGGGTGTACGCGCTCGAGGCGGGCGAGGTGGAGCCGGGCCCGGACGGAGCGTTCGAGCCGCCGGAGCCGGGCGAGCAGGAGGACGAGGACGATCTGGACTGGTGAGGGGCCGCGACGCTAGACTACGGGCGGGTGCACCATATACGGGATCTGCGGGAGAGCGAACATGGGTGGCGGAGCGATCGAAGGACTGGGGTCGACGGCGGGCTTCGAGGCGCTCGAGCCCGAACCCGCACCGGCGCCCGAGGCGCAGGCGGCCGCGGAGCCCGCTGCCGCCGAGCCGCAGGTGGTGCGCGGCAGCGCGCCGCCGGAGCGCTGGACGGCGGTGCCCGAGACGGGGGTGACGCTCGTGCGCAGCGAGCTCGAGCAGGGGACCGCGGGGAGCGAGGCCGGGGTGCAGTCGCTCGAACGGCAGGCGGCCGAACCGCAGGCGGCCGAGACGCAGCAGGCCGAGGCGACCGAGGCGCCGCGTGACCCCGAGGAGATCCGCGCCGAACTCGAATCGCTCGAGGCGCTCGAGCAGGTCTACACCGAGTGGCTCGACGATCCCGAACTCTCGAGCTACGAGCGCTACTTCATCGAGCTCGATCTGTACGACGTGCGCGCCGAGATCTTCGATCTGCGCGTCGAACTCGGCCAGGCCATGGCCGATCAGTGGTGGGACGTGATCGGGATGTTCGGCGCGGGGCTGCTCGGGGTCTGGGACACCATGATGGGGCTGTTGCAGACCCGCAGCCAGGGCATGCTCAACATGCTCGATCAGCAGCAGGACCTGCTGCAACAGGGGGCGGACGAGGCGCGCGAGCTCGATCGACGCGAGAGCACACTCGCCGCGATCCGCCGTGCCGCGGCGCAGAGTGGTGCGCTCGTGCCGCCGGTGAGTTCCGAGATCATGATGCTGCTCGACCGGCACCGGGACGCGGTCGAGCAGTTCGCGAAGTCGCCGAGCCCCGAGGGGTTCGCGGCGGTGCGAGCGGCGATCCGACAGCTCGGACTCGATCGCGAGCGGCTGCTCGCGGCCGCGCGACGGCAGATCGCCGAGCAGCGCTGAAGCGCGCACGCAACGGGCCCGCAGCGGCCTCGGACGGGCGTTTGCCGCCTGCGCACGGGTTGCTCGACGCGGGCGTTTTCGCTTGCCGAGTGCCGTCCCCTCCGGTATCTTCGCTCGCTCGCGCGCCGGGCCGCCACTGCCGCCGGGCGCGGGTTGCAAGCCGACAGCGCAGGGTGGGAGACCGAGCCGTGGCCGATACGCTCACGATCATCGACAACCGTACCGGACGAGAGTACGAGATCCCGATCGAGTACGAGACCATCCGGGCGATCGATCTGCGCCAGATCAAGGTGCAGGAGACCGACTTCGGTCTCATGAGCTACGACCCCGCGTTCCAGAACACCGCCTCGTGCAAGAGCCGGATCACCTACATCGACGGCGCGCGCGGGATCCTGCGCTACCGGGGCTATCCGATCGAGCAGCTCGCGGAGCGCTCCACCTTCCTCGAGGTGGCCTACCTGCTGATCCACGGGGAGTTGCCCACGCGCTCGCAGTACGAGAAGTGGGTGCACGACATCACGTACCACACCTTCGTGCACGAGAACATCAAGAAGTTCATGGACGGCTTCCGCTACGACGCGCACCCCATGGGCATGCTCGTGGCAACCGTCGGCGCGCTCAGCACCTTCTACCCCGAGGCGCGTAACGTGGGCGATCCCGCGGTGCGCGAGCGGCAGATCTGGCGGCTGATCGCCAAGATGCCCACCCTCGCGGCGTTCTCGTACCGCCACTCCAAGGGGCTGCCGTTCGCCTACCCGGACAACGACCTGAGCTACTGCGGCAACTTCCTCAACATGCTCTTCCGCATGTCGGAGGCGAAGTACCAGCCGCACCCGGTGATCGAGCGCGCGCTCGACGTGCTGTTCATCCTGCACGCGGACCACGAGCAGAACTGCTCGACCACGGCGGTACGCGGGGTGGGCTCCTCGCGGGTCGATCCCTACTCGGCGATCGCGGCCGGGGTGGCGGCGCTGTACGGGCCGCTGCACGGCGGGGCGAACGAGGCGGTGCTGCGCATGCTCAACGAGATCGGCTCGTTCGACAACATCCCGAGCTTCATCGAGAGCGTCAAGGCGGGCGAGCGGCGGCTCATGGGCTTCGGCCACCGGGTCTACAAGAGCTACGACCCGCGCGCCTCGATCATCAAGAAGCTCGCGCACGAGGTCTTCGCGATCACCGGGCGCAACCCGCTTCTCGACATGGCGCTCGAACTCGAGAAGATCGCGCTCAACGACGAGTACTTCATCAAGCGCAAGCTCTACCCCAACGTGGACTTCTACTCGGGGCTGATCTACCAGTCGCTCGGACTGCCCACCGACATGTTCCCCGTGCTGTTCGCGATCCCGCGCACCGCGGGCTGGCTCGCGCAGTGGCTCGAGATGATCAACGA
>RFJN01000321.1 GCA_003694875.1 Planctomycetota bacterium
CGCGAGCGCCCGCCCCATGATCGCGATCGCCTCCTCGCGATCCCTGCCGTAGGCGATCAGCTTGGCCACCATCGAGTCGTACAGCGGCGAGATCCGATAGCCCGCGTAGACGTGGCTGTCGAGCCGCACCCCCCGTCCTCCCGGTGGCGCATAGAACGTCACCGTTCCCGGATCCGGGCGGAAGTCGTCGTCGGGATCCTCGGCGTTGATGCGACACTCGATCGCCGCCCCGCGCATCGCCATGTCTTGCTGCCCGAAGCGGAGCGGCGCTCCGGAGGCGATGCGGATCTGCTCGGCGATCAAGTCGACGCCGCACACCATCTCGGTCACCGGGTGCTCGACCTGGATGCGCGCGTTCATCTCGATGAAGTAGAAGTTGCGATCGCTGTCGACGAGAAACTCCACGGTCCCGGCGTTCTGGTAGCCCGCCGCGGCGGCGAGCCGCACCGCCGCCTCGCCCATGCGGGTGCGCAACTCGTCGTCGACAAACGGACTCGGCGCCTCCTCGACGAGCTTCTGGTGCCGACGCTGCAGCGAGCAGTCGCGCTCGCCGAGGTGCACCACGTTGCCGTGCGCGTCCGCGAGCACCTGCACCTCGATGTGACGTGCCCCCTCGATGCACTTCTCGAGATACAGACTGCCGTCCTTGAACGCGGCCTCGGCCTCGGTGCGCGCCGCCACGAAACCGCTCTGGAAGCTGAGTTCGTTGTGGGCGAGCCGCATCCCGCGTCCACCCCCGCCGGCGGCCGCCTTGATCATGACGGGGAAGCCGATCTCGCGCGCGATCGCAAGCCCCTGCTCGACGTCGGCAACCGGCCCCCCCGAGCCCGGCAGCACCGGCACCCCCGCCTCGATCGCGATCGCGCGCGCCCGCGCCTTGTTGCCCACCGCCGCGATCACCTCCGGCGGCGGCCCGATGAAGCCGATCCCGCAGCTGCGACACACCTCGGCGAAGTGGTCGTTCTCGGCGAGAAAGCCGTAGCCGGGATGGATCGCCTCCACGTCCGCGATCTCGGCCGCCGCGATGATGCGCGGGATGTCGAGATAGGACGAGGCCGCCGGTCCCGGCCCGATGCAGATGCTCTCGTCGGCCTGCCGCAGATAGATCGCATCGCGGTCGGCGGTCGAGTAGACGCATACTGCCTCGATGCCGAGTTCCCGGCAGCTGCGCAGGATGCGCAGCGCGATCTCGCCCCGGTTGGCGATCAGGATACGCCGCAACACGGGGTCGTCACTCGCTCTTGCGAATACGGAACAGCGGCTGGCCGAACTCGACCGCCTCGCCGTTCGCCACGAGGATCTCCTCGACCGTGCCGGCGACCTCGGCCTTGATCTCGTTCATGACCTTCATGGCCTCGATGATGCACAGCACGGTGTCGGGCTCGACCCGGTCGCCCACCTCCACGAACGGGTCCGATTCCGGCGACGGGGCGCGGTAGAAGGTGCCCACCATGGGCGAGCTCACCTCGACGAGCCCCTCATCCACGGCCGCCGTCCCTCCGGGGGAGCTGGTAGCGGGGGCCGTCGCCGGCGCCGCCGCGACCGCGGGCGACGCCGCGATGGCCGGCGGCATGGCGAGACGCGCACCCCGCCGCACCCGCACCTTGCAGCCGCGCTGCTCGATCGACACCTCGCTGAGATCGTGCTGTGCCATGACCTGTGCGATCGCGCGCAGCCAGCCCACCTCCCCCTCGAGCAGCGGGAGTCCGTCCTCGTCTCTGTGTCCCACCCCGGTGTCCCCTCCCTGTGCGCAGTGCGACGCGAGGCCTCACGCCGTTCCGCTCGCGCGACCGAGCAACTCGACGAACTCCGGTCGCAGCGAATAGACCGAACTCTTGCCCTTGCCCTGCACGTGCACGATCTCGCGCTCGATCAGGTCCTTGAGATCGCGCCAGCCGGTCGACTTGCTCACGCCCATGATCTCGTAGTAGTCGCGGTTGCGGATCGTACCATAGACCTGCAGGTACTCGATCAGCCGCCGCTGCCGGTCGTTGAGTTCGTAGAGCAGCGTCCCGAGCGGCGTGCCCGGGCTCGCGGTGAGCGACGAGCCCGTGGACGCGAAGGACGGCGCGAGCGTGCCGGACGGCTTGCCGCCGGCCGCCCCCGCCCCCCCCGCGGCGCGAACCCCAAGGTCGATCGGACCGCTATCGAGCAGGATCGCCTCGGGGCCGATCACGTTGCCCTCGGCGAGAATCCGCGCGCGCTCGATCACGTTCGCGAGCTCGCGCACGTTGCCCGGCCAGTTGTAGCGGTTGAGGATCTCGAGCGCCTCGGGCGAGACCTCGTAGCGCGGCTCGCCGCGCTCTGTCGCCTGCCGCAGGAAGTGCTCGACGAGAAGCGGCACGTCACCCTTGCGCTCGCGCAGCGGCGGAAGATCGATGCGCACCACGTTCAGTCGATAGAACAGATCCTCGCGAAACGTCCCCTCGTCGACGAGCTTGCGGATATCGCGGTTGGACGCCGAGATGATGCGCACATCGATGCGAATCGTCTCTTTGCCGCCCACCCGCCGGATCTCGCCCTCCTGCAGCACACGCAGCAGCTTGGTCTGCATGGCGGGCGTCATCTCGCCCACCTCGTCGAGCAGCACGGTGCCCCCGTGCGCGAGCTCGAACAGGCCCTTGCGGTCGGCGTGCGCGCCGGTGAACGCGCCCTTCACGTAGCCGAACAGCTCGCTCTCGAGCAG
>RFJN01000322.1 GCA_003694875.1 Planctomycetota bacterium
CCGGCGACTTCGTGCTGTGCGACCCGCGCGCCTACACCCGGCGCGCCCCCACGCCCGGCGAGATCGTGCTCGCCGCCGATCCCCGCGCCCCGCGGCGCACCGTCATCAAGCGCGTGCGCGAGGTGCTGCCCGACGGCCGTGTCGTGCTGCGCGGCGATAACCCCGCCGCGAGCACCGACAGCCGGCGCTTCGGCCCGGTTCCGCTCGAGGCCGTCCACGCACGCGTCGTGTGCCACCTCGGCCGGAGCTGAGCGCGCGGCGCATCGGGCCCCGGAGCGCGCCGGGTGGTGTGGCGTGGCGTGGCGCCAGTGACGCACGCGCCGCGATCGGTGCAACGGCTTGTCGTTCGCGGAGTTGGTGCGGGCGGGGATAAACCCCGCCCCTACGGGTGCACGCCATGCACGAGCCGCGGACGGCCACGCGTACGGGAACGCCGGGGCAACGTATCGCGGTCGCGACCGGACGCCGCGCCCGCCCTCGCACCGCACCACGCCCTCCGCACCGCACAGCACACGGCACGCTCGCCAGCTATCGCCCGGCAGCGAGCGAATGGACGCTCGCACCGCACAGCACACACCGCCGCACGCCCACAGTCTTGCACGTCGACGCCGTGCACCGCACGCAAGCCAGGCCCGCTCTCCTCGGGTGACGCGCCGCCCTGCCGCGGTACGCCGCCCGTAGGGGCACGCCATGCAAGACCCGCGGACGTCGGCGCGCACGGCAACGCCATGGGAACGTGACGCCGTCGCGACCGGACGCCACGCGCCCGTGCTCGCACCGCACCACGCCCTCCGCACCGCGCAGCACACACCGCCGCACCGCCCACAGTCTTGCACGTCGACGCGGTGCACCGTACGCGAGCAGGCCCGCCCTCCTCGGGTGACGCGCCGCCCTGCCGCCCTACGCAACCTGTAGGGGCGGGGTTCCGCCCCGCCCGCACCCGCCACGTTCGGCTGCGGCGTTGCACCGCCCGTGCGTCCGCGCGCGTCGGCGGTCGTGACGCGCGCCTCGCCACGCTCCCCCGCCGTCAGCCCGGCGGTCGCACACGGTGTCCAGCCGCGATCAGCGGCCGCCTGGCACGAGACGCGCGTCGAAGCCGTCCGGGCCCCACGAGATCCCGCCCGCCTCGCGGATACGCGCTGCAAGCGGCGGTGCGAGCTTCTCGAGCTGCGCGAGCACCGACGCACTCGGCGCGAGCGTCAGCGCATACCGCCCCTCGAGATCCCACCACCCCGCGATCGATGGAAAATCGCGGCCGCGACCGGTGAACGCGAGCGCGGCGAGCTGCACCCGACTCACCGCCGCCTCGCGCAACCCCGCGAGCCCGCCGCTGCCGTCCCACGGGTTGTCGTTGTGCACCGCGAAGCGCAGATCGAGCCGGCGGTAGACGAACGTGAACGGGTCATCCGGCACCGCGATGCGCTCGCGCATCCGCTCGAGCTTCTGCTCGAGTTCGCTGCGCCGCTGCGCGATCCGCGCCACGAGCCTCCCGCGCTCGGTCTCGAGGCGCGCAAGCTGCCGGCGCACCGTCCCCTGCTCGCCGCGTTCGCTCTCGAGCTTGCGCTCGAATCGCTCGAGCTTCTCGCGGAGCCTGTCGAGTTCCTCCCCACCGCGACCGAACAGCCCCGCAAGCCCCCTGGCGGCCTCGATCGACGAGCGCAGCTTCGCACTCGCCTCCTCGATCCGCTGCACCTCGCGATCGATCGCCTCGAGCCGGCTGCGCAACCCCGCGATCCGCTGCTCGAGCTCCCGACGCTGCCGCTCGAGCGGCTCGAGCCCGGCGAACAGTTTCGAGCGCTGTTGCGCAAGCAGGCGATCCACCGCTTCCGGATCGAGCCACCGTCCGAGATCGAGCCCGAGCCGGAAGCGTCCCTCCGGCAGCGCCAGCGCGTCCTCGCCCACCGATCGCAGCGTGCGGCGGAACGCACGCGGATCGAGGCCGCGCCAGCGATCGCGACCGCGGCTCGAGAAAAACAGGATCTCCTCGTCGCGGAACTCGATCTTCTCGAGCAGCGGAAACGGGAACCAGCGCGTCACGATCGGCAGGAGTCGCCGCAGAAGCTGCACCCGCACCGGCAGCCGGTCGACGTCGTGGCGCAGCTCGAACGAGGGCTGCGCCTGCGCCAGATCACCCTCGAGCGCCACCGCGAGCCGCCCCGGCTGCTCGCCCGCGGCCGTCGAACGCGGCTCGCCCGCGACCGTCCAGCGCAACGGGATACCAGCTTCGGCCCCCTTGCCGTCGCCCGCCGCACCGAGCTCCAGCACCGTCCGCCAGCCGTCCACGCGGTGGCTCGCGTCGATCTCGATCCGCCGCACCGCCACCCGGACCGACGCGGCAAGGCCCCGCAGCGAGGCGCGCACCGAGGCGGGAAGCTCGACGAGCGGCGCGTCGGTGTCGGCCGGCGGCTGCGCCGGCGCCTCCGGCTCCGCGGCCGGCAGCGCCTGCGTGAGCGCCTCGAGCGAGACCCGTTCGCCGTCGACCTCGCACTCGAACCGGCCGCGCACCGCCGCTCCCGTCTGCCCGCCCTCGCCGAGCTGCGCCTCGCCGCGCCAGCGGACGAGGAAGCCCGCGAGCACGGGATCGCCACCCCACCGCAGCTCGGGCAGCGCGAACCCGCCCTCGAACGTGAGCCGATCCTCGCCCTGCACCACCACGACGCTGCGCGCCCCCTCGATCCGGCCCCGCCGTCCGGTGACCGCATCCGCATAGCGCACCGTCACGTCCTCGAGCGC
>RFJN01000323.1 GCA_003694875.1 Planctomycetota bacterium
CGGCGAGCCCAGGGGAGGACAGCGGTTGGCGGTGCAGTTCTCGAACACACAGGATGCGGTGCCGATCGACGAGGCGCTGTTGCGCCACGCCGCCCAGAGCACCCTCGATGCGGAGGGCGCGGGAGAGCTCGAGGTCTCGATCACGATCACCGACGACGCGCGCATCCACGAGCTCAACCGCCGGTGGCTGCAGCACGACGAGCCCACCGACGTGATCTCGTTTCCGCTGCGCACACCCGACGATCCCGACCCGCTGCTCGGCGAGGTGGTGTGCTCGGCCGAGCGCGCGCGCGAGGAGGCGCTGCGGCGGGGTCTGCGGCCTATGGAGGAGCTGGCGCGCTACGTGGTGCACGGGTGTCTGCATCTTCTCGGCTGGGACGATCGCGAGCCGGCCGAACGTGAGGCCATGCACGCCCGCCAGGAGGAGATCCTCGCGCGTGTGCTCGCCACCGGTCGCTGACGAGGCGGGCAGGCCTCTCAGCGGCGCTCGGCGACGATCAGCCCCATGCGCAGCGGACCGCGCGGGCCGGGCACGACGATGGGGCGCAGCGCCGCCTCGAAGCCGCAGCGCTCGATCCCGCGCGCGAGTCGCGCGGCCGAGATCGGCGGAGCGAGCGCACCGCCGCCCGGCTCGGGCTGGAACACGACCACACGCGGAGCCACGCGGCACAGCTCCGACAGCGCGCGCTCGCGCTCGGCCGGCGGCACGTGGGTGAGCACGTCGCAGGCGAGCGCGAGATCGAACATGCCGTCGGCGAACGGGAGCGCGCGCACGTCCCCCACGACCGCCCTGGTTCCGAGCGCGGCGAGAATCGACTCGGACACGTCGAGATAGAGCACGTCCGGCCCCCGCGCGACGGGGCAGCGCCCGGGGCCCACCTCGAGCACGTACCGTGCGCCGATCTCGTCGACGGCGCGCTGCACGAGCGCGCGCACCGGCGGCAAGAGCTGCAGCGCGCTCGTGAGTTCGGCCGGATAGCCGCGCCGGTACAGCGCGCGGGGCCGGAACCAGTCCGGGTGCGGCGGCTCGGTCCCCATGCCCCGCACGCGCTGCGGCTCAGGTGCGCGGCACGAGCGTGTAGCTGCCGCCCGGCTCGAGGATCACCACCTCGACGTCCGGGGCGGTCTCGGACACGAGCGAGCGGAACGATTCGGGATCCTGCTCGATCGGCGGCCAGGTGTTGTAGTGCATGGGAATCGCCACCCGGGGTGCGACGAGTTGCACCGCGTGTGCGGCCGATCGCGGCCCCATGGTGAAGCGGTCGCCGATCGGGCACAACAGCAGATCGGGGCGCAGCAGCCGGCCGATCAGCGCCATGTCGCCGAAGACACAAGTGTCACCGGTGTGGTAGATCCGCAGCCCGTCGAGTTCGACGACGAATCCCGTCGCCGCTCCCTTCTCGGCGGTGTGGAACGCCTGCGTCATGTGCAGCGTGACGGCGCCCACCTGCACCGAGCCGCCGATGTTCATGCCCTCGGCGGTGGCGTTGTAGGTGCTCGCGAGCGCGTTGGCGACCTCGTAGGTCGCGACCGCCGTCGCGCCGGTGCGCTGCAGGATCGGGCCCGCGTCCGCGATGTGGTCGAAGTGGTCGTGGGTGATCGCCACGACGTCCACCCCCTCGATGTCGGCCGCCTTGCAGGGCGCCTTGGGGTTGTCGTCGAGAAACGGATCGAGCAGCACCGTCGCGCTGCCCTCGAGCAGCCAGCAAGCGTGTCCGAGCCAGGTGGCCTTGACCATGGGCAACCCTCCGTGTCGTGGGATCGCAACGTGCGGTTCGGCGCCGATCATAGCTCGGCTCGGTCGGCGACCGCAACCGGCAGAGCACCGGGGGATCGGGCCGCGTTGCGCCCGCGCGGCCGCGCTCCATAGAATGACGCCCATGTCCGAAGGAAGCGTGGCGATACGGCGGCACGAGGACGGCATCGTCGCCCTCGATCTGTGCGGGTACGTCGACCGGGAGACGGTTCAGCAGCTCGACGAGACGCTCGCGCAGCTCAGCGAGCGCGGCGACAACCGCGTGGTCGTCAACTGTGCGCGGCTCGACTACATCTCGAGCGACGGCATGGGGGTGTTCCTGTCGCACGTGATCCGGGTGCGCAAGGCGGGCGGGGACGTCAAGTTCTGCGCCATGAACGAGGAGGCGCGCACGGTCGTCGAGGTGCTCGGACTCGCACGCCTGCTCGAGATCCTCGCCACCGAGGCCGAGGCGCTCGCGGCCTTCCGCGACGCGGGCGACGGCGGCGAGATCGAGACCCCCGAGCACGCGCGGCTGCGGGTGGTGTTCGAGCCCGTCGACGACCGCACCGCGGTGCTGCGGCTGCAGGGCTTCATCGACCGGCAGACCCTCGAGGTGCTCGAGGCGGGGCTCGACCGGGCGCTCGCCGAGGGGCGACCGCAGACGGTGATCGACTGTGCGCGGCTGAGTTACATCTCCTCGAGCGGCATGGGTGCGTTCATCGGCTTTCGGCGCAAGGCGCGCGCGGCCGGCGGCGACGTGCGGCTGTGCGCCATGGGTGACGAGGTCCGGACCGTGTTCACCATGCTGGGGCTGCACAATATCTTCGCGATCTTCGAGACCGTGGACGAGGCGCTCGCCTCGTTCCTCGAGGGGGAGGCGTGAGCGTGCTGTATCCCGGGGTGCGCGACATCATCGTCGAGACGCTGCAGCGCGGCGAGGGCGTGCCGGAGGACGGCAAGCCGCTGCGGCTGTCGCTGCGCGATCGCAGCCTCGATCCGCGCATGCTGCTGCCGTGCGCGAACCCCGCCTGTCGCAAGGGCGGGTTCTGGCTGCGTCCTCGGGTGGACGCGGCGGTGCGGGCGGGCGAGCGCCGGCTCGACGAGACGCTGCGGTGCGCGGGACACCTCGGCCCGGTGCGCAGCGGGAACCCGGAGCGGTCGGAGCCGCCACGCTGTCCCAACACGCTCGAGGTGCACCTCGAGATCGTGTGAGCCGGGGGCGTGTGTGGCCGGTGCGCTCTCGCGAGCCGCGCGGCAGCGCTCAGGACGACGCCCCCTCGCGCTGCGTCTCCTTGTCGCGCGGTCCGGTGTAGCGCCAGCCGAGCTTCACGAGATCGGCGAGGATCTTGTACGAGACGAAGGCGCGTCCGTGGTGCACGATCGAGTAGAACTTGTAGTCCTCGGCGAGTTCGTCGAGGATCGGGCGCAACTCCTCGGGAAGCGACTCGCGGATCTTCAACCGCGCGTCACTGCTCTTCTTGGCCATGGCGGCTCTCCGCTGCGTTCGCGTTGGCGTCACCCCGCTCGGCGGGCGACGGCACGGGGGCGACAGCCTAGCCCACCGGCAGCTTGGAAGCAATGCGGCGGCGTCGGCAGGGCAGCGGTCGCTGACCGCGTCTCGTTGCGCCGAACGACGCCCCGCCGGGGCGCTCAGGCACTGCGGGCGTGCTCGAGCGCGCGGCGCACCATCGCCAACAGCCGCCGGGGCCCGAACGGTTTCTGGAGAAACAGCGCGTCCTGCAACGCCCCCACTCGCTGGCGAGCGTAGCCGGAGACGAACAGCACCGGCAGATCGCGCCGCTGCTCGCGCAGGCGGGAGGCGAGTTCCGGACCCGAGAGCCCCGGCATGATGCAGTCGCTGATCAGCAGCGCCACCTCGTCACCGCACTCGCGCCAGCGCCGCATGGCGTGCTCGGGAGAGGGCGCGGACAGCACGCGGTATCCCGCACGCTGCAGCACCCGCTCCATGATGGCGAGCACCGGCGGCTCGTCCTCGACGAGCAGCAGCGTCTCGTTGCCAACCGGCACGACCGACGGCCGCGCACGCACGGGTTCACGGTCCCGACGTTCGAGGTGGGTGCGCGGCAGAAACACGTGGAAGGTAGTTCCCTCGCCGCGCCGGGTCTCGACGCGCATGGTGCCGCCACTCTGCTCCACGATCCCGAGGGCGGTGGGCAGACCGAGGCCGGTGCCGCGATCGAGTTCCTTGGTGGTGAAGTAGGGATCGAAGACGCGGGCGCAGGTCGCCTCGTCCATGCCGGTGCCGGTGTCGGCGACCGACAGCACAATCCAGCGGCCGGGCTCCACCGGTGGCTGCCAGCGCTGGGTCGCGCCCGCGTCGAGATCGCACGCGGCGAGCGAGATCGTGATCGTCCCGCCCTGCTCCATGGCGTCCCGGGCGTTGATCACCAGGTTCAGCACCACCTGGTGCAGGTGCGCCCGGTCGGCGAAGACCGGGTAGCTCCCCTCGTCGCCGGCGAACTCGATCCGGTAGCGCTCTCCGAGAGTGCGCCGCAGCATGTCGGCAAGCTTGCGCAACTCGGCGCCGAGTTCGAGCGGCTCCGGCCGAAGCTGCGCGCGCCGACCGAAGGCGAGCAGCTGGCGCGTGAGCGAGGCCGCCTGCCCGACCGCGTCGTCGATCGCGCGCAGCTCGCTGCTTTCGGGCTGCTTCTCGAGCAACAGGTGGCAGTGGCTCTCGATCAGGGTGAGGAGGTTGTTGAAGTCGTGCGCGACCCCGCCCGCGAGCCGGCCGATCGCTTCCATGCGCTGGGCATGCCGCAGCTGCGCCTCGGCGCGCCGCCGTTCCTCCATCTCGCGTTGCAGCCGTTCGTTGGCGTTGCGCAGCTGTTCGGTGCGCGCCTCGACCATGGCCTCGAGATCCTCGAGCCGTGCGCCGGCCACACGCGCAAGCGCCCACTTGCGGCTCAACGCGTGTGCGAGCTGACGAACCTCGATCGGATCGAAGGGCTTCTTCAGGATCAGCAGTCGTTCGCTGTCGGGCACCCGCTCCCGGATCTCGTCGAAGCCGTGGTCGGCGTAGGCGGTGCACAGCACGATCTGCACCTCGCGGTCGAGGGAGAGCAGTGCACGCGCGGTCTCGATCCCGTCCATGCCCGGCGGCATGCGCACGTCCATGAACACGACCGCGAACGGGGCGCCGTCCTCGAGCGCTCGCCGCGCCATGTCGAGCGCCTGCTCGCCCTGCGAGGCGAAGTCGAGGCGAAAGCTCTCGCGAGGCGTTTCCGAGCTTTCGCCGAGCAGTTCGCGCTCGAGGTCGGCGAGGTTCGCTTCGGCGCCGCCCGACGGGGCGAGGATCTTGCCAAAGTCCTCGTGGATGGCCGGGTTGTCGTCGACCACGAGCACCCGGTAGGCGCTGGCAGCTCCCGCTGCGCGTGCCGGCTCCTCTCGCGCTCCGGGGGCTTCGCGAGGCAACTTCATGGCGTTCAAGCCTCCGAAGCTGCGCTCGGTCCCGCGATGGGCAACCGGATGTGGAAGGTCGTGCCACAGCCGGGTTCGGAATCGAAGCGCAGCTCGCCGCCGTGGCCCTTGACGACGATCTGGTAGGCGATCGCGAGTCCCTGCCCCGTGCCGCGCCCCACCCCCTTCGTCGTGAAGAAGGGATCGAAGATGCGCTCGCGGATCTCGTGGGGGATGCCGCAGCCGGTGTCGGCGATCTCGACGTGCGCGAACGCGCCGTCGCGCCGGGTGCGTATCCGGATCGTGCCACGCTGCTCGGTGCCGGCGACGACCTCCTCGATCGCGTGCGCGGCGTTGACGATCAGGTTGAGGAACACCTGGTTGAGTTCGGCGAGCTTGCAGCGCACCGGCGGCAGCTCGCCGTAGTCGGTCTCGATGTCCGCCACGAGCTTGTACGCGTTGCGCCCGAGCGCGAGCGCGTTCTCGAGCGCCTTGCGCAGATCCGCCTCCTGCCACTCGCCGTCGCCGGGGTGCGCAAACTCCTTGAGCGCCCGCACGATCCCGGTCACGTGGTCCACGCCCTCGAGGGTCTGTTCGATCGCGGGCTCGACCTCCTCCTGCAGGAACTCGACGTCGGCCTGCGCCTCGGCCTGCTCGACCTGCTTGCGTGGTTGTTCGAGCACCCGATCGCGTTCCGCCGCCTCGCGCAACGCGGCATAGGCGCCGATCAGTCCCATGAGGTCACCGAAGGCGTCGCGCAGAAAGCGCACGTTGTCGCCGATGTACTGCATGGGGGTGTTGATCTCGTGGGCGATCCCGGACGCGAGCTGCCCCACCGCCTCGAGCTTGTGCGCC
>RFJN01000324.1 GCA_003694875.1 Planctomycetota bacterium
GAGTTCCACCGGCACCGGCCGCGGGCTGTCGGGAACGATCAGGTCCCGGACTCGCACACGCCAACTGCCGGGAGCGGCCACCCGCAAGCGGGTCGCGGCGGTGGCGACCGCGACACGCTCTCCGGCCGCGATCCGGGGCACGATCACCCGCGTCACGCGCGCTGTGGCGCTGACGGCGTGGGGAACGAGCGCAACGCGGCGACCGCCGAGGATCGCCTCGGTCTCGCGCCGGTTGCGGGGACGGAACAGTCGCCGCTGCAGGCGTACACGCACCTCGCGGCCGAGCGTGGCGAGCCGGATCGCGTTGTCCGGCCGGAAGTAGTACCAGGTCGGCGGACGCAGCCGACCGCTCGCCACCCGGGAGCTCGCGACCTCGGGGCTCGCCGGCTGGTCCTCCGGGATCCGCCGGACGCGGTCGAGCCGACGCAGACGCGTGTAGAAGCCCACGAGCGTGGGCTGCTGCGCCCGCACGCGTATCCGCCGCACACGGCGTTCGCAGCGCAGACGAAACCCGATCGGCCGCGTGACGCGCTCGGGTCGTCGGGCGGCGGGCCACGCCAGCGCATACCGGCTCGGCTCGGTCTCCGCCACGAGTTCGCGGCGCGCGAGCAGCTCGTCCGCTTCGCCGAGCAGTTCGACCTCGATCGCCACGCGCTGCGGCAGCATGGGGGCGTCGGGCGCGAGTCGCCTGCGCGCCACGATGCGGATCTCGCTCACCGCACTGCCGCGTTCGTGCACGATCTCGGCGGTGACGGGGGGATCGTCGGGACCGGTGGTGTGGGCGTCGTAGAGCCGGGTGGTGGCGACGTCGGGCTCGAGTTCGAGATAGCGACCGTCGCGTCCCACCGGGCCGAGCACGCGTGTGACCTCGCTGCCGTCGAGCGGCCGCACCGCGTCGGCGTGCACCCGCACCTCGCAACGGAAGTTGAGCGGCTCGAGCTGGACGGTGGCCGCCCCGGGCGGCACCGCCACCTGGATCGCCATCGGGCCGAAGGGGCCGCCGGTGGGTTCGAGTCGACGCGTGCTCGAGAGAAAGACGCCGCTCTCTTGCAATCCCACGAGGCGGAAGCTCGGGGCGGCGCCGGGCGGGAGAACGGGGCCGACGGGCAGCGGGCACGGGGTGTTGGGCGGCCGGCGGCGCAGCTCGATCCAGAGGTTGGCGGGCCCCACGATGTTGATCGCCACATGGCGGTGCGGGCCGGCGAGTTCGGTGTGCCGGCGCGTCTCGGCCACGGGGGTGTACGACTGCCACAGCCCCGTCAGATAGAGTGCCACGGTGGGGTGGTCGACGCCGTCGTGTGGCTCGGCGGGAACGGGCTCCCAGCTGCGACGCAGGATCGCCTGGCGCTCGCGCTCGGGCACGAGGTCCGGACCGTAGGCGTCGAGCTGTCCGAGCAGCGCGTTGCGGGCCGCCTCGCTCAGCCGGCTCCAGCGGAGCATGGCGGCGTTCTCGTCGAGCCAGCGACGACGCAGCACACGGACCAGGATCGTGCGGGTCTCGGCCCGCCCGTCGGCGGTCGCCGGCGTGATCTCGAGCCGGCGCGCTCCCCGCTCGATCAGCGCCCGCAGCGTGAGGTGGGTGGCGCGAGCGTCGCAGGCCACGACGTCGCGACGATCGACGAACGCCTCCTCGAGCGGCAGCGGCTCGCCGGGCTCCTGGACGCGCGTCTTGCGGGTCGTCTCCCAGTAGGTGCTCGCCCATACGGCGCGTCCGTTGGCGTCGTAGAAGCGGTACGACAGCGCGTAGGGGAACTCCGTCGGTGCGGCGGGATCGGCCGGCGCGTCGATCGGCCGCAGCGCGTCGGGGGGGACGAGCAGGTTCGACACGATGCGCAGCTCGGTGTCGTCCGGTCGCAGCGCCAGCGACAGCGGGAGCTGCGCGGTCACCGGGTAGGCGAGAACGCGCCGCGAGTGGTTGATCCGCCGTTGCCACGCACGCTCCTGCTCGTCGACGTGCATCGTCGGAAGCTGCAGCACGACGATCGCCACGACGGCCGTGAGTGTGCCGGCGAGCAACAGCGCGCGCTTCATCGGTTGCCCTCCCGGGTCTGCGGGTGGCGGATGCGCAGCGTACGCAGTCCCTCGCGCACGAACCGGGTCAGCTCGGCGTCGAGTCGTCGGTCGGTGCGCACCAGGTCGAGATCCTCCGGAAGTCGCGGGTACAGGTTGGCCACGAAGATGGCGTCGACCGCGTTGGGAGCGGGCCGGAAGAGGAGGTAGCTGCGCGCGGAGGACACGTCGTGCAGCTGCCGCAGCGAGCCCCCGGAGCGGCGCGCGTCGTCGAGCGCCTGCGCGAGGTGTACGACGTTGCCGGAGTGCAGGTAGCGCTCGATCTCCTCGATCACCGCGGCGGCCGCACGGCCGCCGGCGGGCGGGTTGACAGCACCGGCGGTGGCAACGGCGTCGCGGGCGCGCCACCGCTCGAGCTCATCGACGAGCTGCAGCACGAGGTTTCCGCGCTCGGTGGGGATGCCGAGCGGGGGGAGTTCGGGCAGGAAGGGATCGGGATCGAAGCCGTGGCCCCGCAGCCGGTCGCGCACCTCGCGCGACAGCCAGCACACGACGAACGTTCCCGGAGCGATCGCCTCCGAGAAGCGCCATTGCGGTCCCCGCACGCCCGCGAAACGCAGCGTCTCCACGCTTCCGTCGTACCAACGGGGAACGAGCCGGAGCTGGCGGAACGCCTCGTCGAGTTCGGCGAGCCGCGCGCCGAGCTGCTCCTCGTGCCGCACGGGCTTGCCGCTCGAGAGCACGACGTCGGGACCGCCCGGCGTCGCGGCCACGAAGCCACGCAGCTGCAGGGTCACGATCTCGCCGCGCCCCTCGCGCACCACCACCTGGTGTGCGAGCTGGAACAGCGAGCGGGGATTGTGGGGGCGGGCGACGTCCGAGGAGAGGTCGGCGTTGGCGTAGCGGCTCGCGCCTGCGACGAGCAGTGCGCGCGCCTGCAACAGCTCGAGCAACCGCGCGCCGGCCTCGAAGGTGTAGAGGTCGGTCACCGGATAGGGCACCTCGAGAAGCAGCGGCCGGCTCGCTCCGAGACGGAAGATGAACGTGCCGCCGTGCCGCGCCACGACCCCGGCGGGCGCCGGGGCGTCCGACGCCCGCAGGATCAGGAAGCGCTCGCCGGTGACGCGGTAGGTGTACAGGATCAGTTCGTAGCCGACCCCCCGGGCGGCGCGGGCGAGTCCGGCGAGAGCGTCGGCGAGTTCGTGCGGCGGGTTCTGCACGAGGCGCACGATGGGGGTGAGCAGCTCATCGTCCATGAAGAGGAGTTCGGTCGGGCTGGGGGGGACGAACGCCTCGCTGCCGCTTGCCGCGATGCGCTGGCGGCTTCGTTGGGCCCACTCGATCAGGTAGCCGTCGATCGCGGCGAGCGCGTCGTCGGCGGCGATTTCGCCACCGTCGTAGTAGCGTGCGGCGAGGCGGCGCGCGGTGTCGGGATCGAGCACGAGCTGGGCGTAGGCGGAGCGTGCGGTGCGCCGCAGGACGTTGCGGCGCTCGTAGCGTCCGGTGCCGGGCAGCCGCA
>RFJN01000325.1 GCA_003694875.1 Planctomycetota bacterium
CCCGATTACCTCAGCCCCGAGGCGTGTCTCGGGCGCAGTGTCGACGAGCGTTCGGACCTGTACTCGATGGGCGCGACCCTCTTCTTCGCGTTGACCGGGCGCGCGCCGTTCGGCACCGCGACCCACGACGTACCCGCCGTGCTTCTCAAGCACGCCTACGAGCCGGCACCGGACGTGCGCACGCTGCGCAGCGACGTGCCGGCGGAGGTGGCAGCGCTGCTCGAGCGGCTGCTGGCCAAGCAGCCCGGCGACCGACCACAGAGCGCGCTCGCGCTCGCGCAGGAGATCGAGACGATCCTGGTCACCCGCTTCCCCGCCCGAGCCAGCGACGGGGCGCAGGTGCAGGGACCGAGGTTCGTGATCGGCTCCGGGGCCGGTGCGGAGGAGACGACCGCCCGGACCGAGCGGACCGACCGCATCGTGGTGCTGCCGGCGCTGCAGCGCGCAGCCGACGCCGGCGACCGCTCGTACGAGACGCTGCCGTCGCCGGTGGGCAAGGACGCGAGCACCGGCGACGGCTCGCCGCTCGGTGTGCAGGAGCGGCTGCTGCGCGCGGGGCTGCACCTCGCAAGCGGCCGGTGGTCGCTGGCGGTGCAGGACCTCGAGTGGGTGGTGCGCGAACAGCCGCGTTCGCAGGCGGGCTGGCTCGGCCTGGCCCGGGCGCTCGCGCACCTGCCCGGCCGGGACGGCGAGGCGCGTGTGGCGCTGCAGCGTGCGGTCGAGGCCGGGCTTCGCCGGCCGGAGGCGATTCGCAAGGCGCTGCACGGCACGGTGCTCGCCGACCGCGTGGATCCGACGCAACTGCTCCGGAGGCCGGCGTGCGCGTGAGCGTGCGTCCGGCACCGGAACCCGGGACAGGAGAGAGCCGACGATGAATGCCGAGCGCAGCCCCTCGTGGCGACCGAGCCGTGCGGAAGTGCTGCAGCGCTTCGAGGCGCTGCAGGCGCGCTGGGCCACGCTCGGTGCGGGCGGTCGCACCGAGCCGTCACGGCCGTGTACGGTCGTCGTGCTGCCGTCGCTGCCGTCGCCGAGCGCGGTCTCGGCGGCCGAGCGCCGGGCCGCCGAACAACGCGCGCTCGCGACGCTCGGACTGCTGCGCGATCCCGACGCCCGCCTCGTCCTGCTGTGCGCGACCCCGCCGGACCCCGCGGCCGTCGAACGGATCGTGGCCGCCATGGAGGCGAGCGGTGTGCCGGGTGTGCGCGATCGGTGGGTGGCGATCGCGGCGGGCGACGGGGGGCCGGAGCCGCTTGCGCGCAAGTTTGTGCGCCGCCCGCGGGTTCTCGAGCGGGTACGGGCTGCGGTCGGCACCGGCGACCGCGCGTGGCTGTTGCCGCTGCACGCAGGTAGCGACGAGCGGCGGCTCGCGGTGCGACTCGGTCTGCCCATGTACGCGACGCTGCCCGAGACCGTCGAACTCGACCGCCCGGCGGCCGCGCGCTCGCTGTTTGCGGAGGCGGGGCTGCAGGCGCTGCCGGCGGGCGAGCACGTACGCGGCTTCGACGACATCGTCGGGGCCGTCACGAAGCTTCGCTTCGAGCAGCCCGAACTCGCGGGCGTGGTCGTCTGGGCGCACGCGCCGGAGGCGGGGCGTGCCGAGATCGCCTTCGAGCAACTGCCGCCCTCGGGGGATCTCGCCGAGCCGGCCGCCCTCACGCGCAGTGTCCGCGCGATGCGATTTTCGCGTCCCGACATGGATCTCGGCCGCTTCCTGTCGCTTCTCGGCGAACAGGGCGGGGTGCTCGAGCAGCGACCGGCCGGCGCCACGCGGCGCGAACCGGTCGTGGGGTTCGAGATCGAGCCGGAGCGAACGGTCCGGTGCACCGGGAGTTGGGAGCCGATCGAAGACGGACCGCCGGTGCGGTATCGGAGTCCCGCCGACCCCGAGTACGCGAGGGTCCTGCAGCAGGAGGCGCTGGCGGTCGCGCGACGGCTCGCGGACCGCGGCGGTCTCGGTCATTTCGCGCTGCGGTTCGTCGTGGTGCGCACCGCGGCGGGCTCGTGGCGTCCCTACGCGGCCGCCATCACCCCGGGCCTCGCGGCGCACGCCATGCCGGAACTGCTCGCGCGTGCGCTGCTCGGGGCGAAGTACGATCCCGCGCGTGCGGAATACGTCGACGAGGCGAGCAAGGGGCACGCCGTGGCGTGGGTGCACGAGTGGGCCGAGCCCCGCTTCGAGGCGTTGCAGCCGGCCGACATCGAGGCGATGCTGCGGGAGACGGGGCTGGCCTTCGATCCGGCCACGCGCCGCGGGATCGTGCCCGACATGGTCGCGGCAGTGACCGAGCGCGGCGTGCTCGGCTGGAGCGCACTGGCGCCGACGGTCGGGGAGGCGCAAGCGCTGCTCGAGCGTGCGGGCGAGGCGCTCGAGCAGGAGGCGCAGCGGGCCTCGGTGCACGCTCCGCTCTGAGCAGCGGGGCAAGCCCGCGCCGCCGCACCTTTCAGGCGCTCGTGTCCTCGCGGACCGCGAGCGGGGTGTCGGGAAGCGTGAGGGTGGCGGAGGCGCCGGGCGGCAGGCCTGTCGCTCGCAGCCGGCCCTCGGCGTCGGTGCGCCCCTTGAAGGTGGCGCCCCCCTCGATCTCGAGCTGGTACGGCACGTGCGCGCGCGGCTTTCCGTCCGGCGTGACGATCTGCACCTCGATCGCGCCCACCCAGACCTCGTTCGGCTGGTCGGTCGGCAGGTTCTCAAACGTGATCGGCACGGCTCACACCTCCTGTTCCTGTTCGAGCAGTTCGCCGAGATCGACCGAAGGCTCGAGGGGTTCGGGTTCGGGGCCCGGCGGCGGTTCGGGCAGCGAGAAGCGGCGCGTCACGGCCGCCGGCGGCGCGTCCTCGTCCGCTCCGGGCTCGAGTTCCACCGTCTCGTCGAGTGGCGGCAGCTCGAGCGAGAACAGCGGCAGCTCGCGCTCTCCCTCGAAGCGGCGCGCCTCGAGAAGCCGCAGGTCGCGGCGATCGTAGGTGGCGAGCACGAAGTAGTGCGGCGGCGCGCCGCGTTCGGGGCTGATACGCAGCGTGACCGTGGGGGTGCCGTCCTCGCGTTCCTGCGCTTCCACGACCTCGTAGCGCCAGATCGCCCGCAGCTCGGAGCCGAGCGCGAGCGCACTCGCGGGCAGGGCCGGGGGGGTGAACGTGTACTCGACGCGCCAGCGCGCCCCCACCGGCCAGCGCGGGACCGGTCCCGCCTCGGCGGGCCAGCCGCGGCCGAGCTGGGGGTCGAGCACGATCTGCAACAGCTGTTCGATCTGCATGCGGGTCTCTCCCACGGGCGCGGACCGGGGTCGCGGGGCTCACGGCCCGAAGGCGACCAGCCGGCCCGCGATCATCTCGCGGCCTCCAACGGTTCGTCGCGCCTCACGCCACCACGGCTCTCCGCGCCGCCAGCGCTGTTCGCTCACGAGCGGCACCCCGCGCACCGTCAGCTCCATGCTCGCCTCGAGCGTGTCGGCGTCGGGGAACACCACCGTCTGCAGCAGTTCCGGCTCGCCCGGCGGCGCGATCCGCAGCAAGTCGGTGCGCTCTTCGGGTGGAAAGAGCGCGAGATCGACGATCGTCTCGCGCGGTTGCCGGATCTCGACGTAGGGCGCCACCGACCCCCAGTCGTTCGGCGTGAGCGACCGGCGATCGGGAAGGTAGCGGTTGCGCTCGTCGATGCGACGCAGACAGAAGGCGTCCGGATCGTACGCCAGCTCGACGAAGCCGGGGGCGGGCGGATCGGTGATCTCCTCGGCACGCACGATCTGGCACGTTTCGCCGCCGAGATCGGCTGCCAGGTCGATCACCTCGTAGCGCCAGCGGGTCACGATCGTCTCGTCGACCGCCAGTTCGGGCGGCACGCGCGCGAGCGATGGCTGCAGCTGCCGGTATTCGACGATCCACCACTGTCCGGGCTGCCACTGCGGTGTGAAGCGAGGGTTGCGCCCG
>RFJN01000326.1 GCA_003694875.1 Planctomycetota bacterium
AGCGCGAGCCCCGCCTTCATGTCGAACACCCCCGGCCCGTGCAGCCACACGCCGGCGGTGCGCACCGGCATGCGCGCGAGCGTGCCGTGCGGCCACACGGTGTCGCTGTGGCCGACGAGCAACGAGAAGCCGCCGCCGCGGCCGCGCCGGCGCGGCCGCAGCAGGAGGTGCTCGCCGTCGCCGAGCCGCTGCCGCCGCGCCCGGTAGCCGAGCGGCTCGAGCCGGCGGGCGAGCTGTGCGTGCACCGCCCGCTGTGCGGACGGATCGGTGCTCGGCGACTCGATCCGGGCGAGCGTCTCGGTGAGGGCGGCGATCTCGTGGCTGCGCTCGCGCAGCCATGCGACGAGCGCGGCCGCGTGCGGGGCGGACGCGCTCTCGCTCACGACGGCTCGAGCAGCGCCCGCAGCAGCTCGGGATCGATCGGGCTCGGGGCGCCGGTCATGGGCTCGCGGCCATGCGCGTCCTTGGGGAAGGGGATCACGTCGATCAGGTCGGTGCGCTTCTCCATGCGCGCAAGCAGGCGATCGAGCCCGAGCGAGGCGCCGCCGTGCGGCGGCAGCCCGTAGCGGAACGCCTCCATGAGCGGGCCGTAGCGGCGCTCGACCTCCTCGCGGTCGAAGCCGAACATGGCGAAGATCCGCTCCTGCACCCGCAGCTCGTGGTTGCGGATCGAGCCCGAGAGCAGTTCCTCCCCGTTGAGCACGAGTTCGTACGACTTCGAGCGCACCTTCGCGAGCTCGCGGCGTGCGGGCGGATCGTCGGGAAAGATCGCGCCGGCGCCGAAGTCCTTGCCGCGATCGATCTCCTCGCCTTCGGTGACCGCCGGACGCCGGCGCAGCGCGCCCGCGCCCTTGAGCAGCTCGCGGTCCTCGGGGTGCGGCTGGCAGAACGGGTGGCGCGCCGGCCCCCACGCGCCGGTGGCGGGGTCGTACTCGAAGAACGGGAACTCGGTGACCCAGACGAGCGACGGCGGGGCGTCGGGGTCGACGAGGCCCGCGCGCTCGGCGAGCACCCCGCGCGCGAGACCGATCGTCTGCGCGACCGCGCCGGGATCGGCGTGCGCGATCAGCACCACGACGTCGCCGGGCTTGAGCCCGAGCTGGTCGACGACGCGCGCGGCGACCGCCTTGCCGATCCCCTTGGCGGCCGGCCCCTCGAGCTGCTTGCCGGTGCCCACGCGCACCGCCCGCACCCCGGCGGGCGCGGCCTGCAGCGGCGCCACGAGCTCCCCGAGCGCGGGATCGGAGCTGTCGCGCACGTGTTCGGCGCCGAGCACCGCGGCGCGCACCATGCCGCTCTCCTTGCCCTTGCCGAGCAGCGCCTGCTCGAAGAACGGGCCGCCCGCTCCGCGCAGCGCCTCGGTCACGTCGCGGAACGGCAACGAGAAGCGCAGATCGGGCCGCGACGAGCCGAACTCGGCCATGGCCTGCTGGTAGGTCATGCGGCGGATCGGCAGCTCGATCCGGATGTCCCACACCTGCTCGAGCACGTGCGCGATCAGCGCGTCGAAGCGCTCGTAGACATCGGGCTCGTCGACGTACGCCATCTCGAGGTCGAGCACCGTGAACTCCGGCTGGTGCATGGGCCCGAAGCGCGGCTCGTTGCGGAAGCAACGGGTGATCTGGAAGTAGCGATCGCAGTCGCCCGCCATGAGCAGCTGCTTGTAGAGCTGTGGCGTCTCGGCGAGCGCGTAGCAGCGGCCCGGCTCGCGCGGCACCACGAACGCGGTCGTGGCGTCGGGGCTGTAGGCCGCGAGCGCGGGGGTCTCGAGTTCGACGAAGCCGTGCTCGTGCAGGTGGGTGCGGATCGCGTGCACGAGGCGGCTGCGCTGCGCGAGCCGGTGGCGCATGGCCGGGCGCCGCAGGTCGAGGTAGCGGTAGCGCAGCCGATCCTCGCGCGAGGTGCGCGCCTCGCCCGCATCGTCGGTCTCGATCGGAAGCGGCAGCGCGCCGGCGAGAAGCTGCGCGCGCGTGGCACGGATGCGCCGACGCGGCGGCTCGTCCGCTCGCTCGGCCGCGAACTCCTCGAGCACCCCGTCGACCTGCAGCACCGAGCCCGCGGTGATCGCCGCGAGCGATTCCTGCAGCTCCGGCCGGTCGGCGAGGCTGACCTCGATCGATCCGTGCGGGTCCGAGACCGTCAGGACGGCGTCCTTGCCGCGGGGGGGGCCGCTCGCGCGCCCGGCGACCTTGACGTTCTCGCCCGCCGGCGCGCGGGCCGCCTCGGCACAGGTGTGGCTGCGGTAGCGGGTGGCGAATGCGCTCACGATCGGGACTCCTCGTCGCTGTCGGCGCACCGGGGCGCGCCGCACAAGGGGCTGCCGCATTGGAGCGGTGCCGAGGCTGCGCATCAACCGACCCGCACGATCGCGGGTCGCTGGGCCGGTTGCGCATTGACGCGGGCAGGCGGCAGCCCGAAGATGGGGCGAACCCAACGGGTCGCGTTCGGTGACGAGGAGGTGCGGCATGGCGCTCGACAGGCGGTGGTGGGTGGGGTTGTGTGCGGCGCTGTGGATCGCCTCGGCGGGCCTGGGGTGCGCGAGTTCGACGGGACATGGCGGCGGCTCGGGCGGCACCGGAGCGGCGGTGGGCTCCTCCGGGGCGGGCGGGCCCGCTGCGGGGACGGGGGGCGTGGCGAGCGCGCCGAGCGCGACCGCAAGCCTCGACTGGCGGCCGTTCGATGCGAGCTTCGTGCCGCCGGCGCCGCGGCGCTGGCGCCACTGGACGAGTGCGCTCGTCGCGGCGGGCCAGCCCGAGCACCGCGGCTACGACGTGGTGATCGCGCGTGGCCGCAGCGCGCAGCTGCGGGCGAAGTTCCAGTACGGTGCGCTCTACAAGGATCTCGAGCACGAGGACGTCGGGGTGTGGGTGCGCAGCGCCGCGGCGGCGGGCTGGCAGCACGTCGCGGACGCCGAGACCGACGGCGAAGGGCGCGTCTCGCTGCCGCTGCCGGCCTCGCTCGCGAACAGCCCGGGCGTGCACTTCGTGAAGTGGGTGGTCTATGGCGATCTCACGGTGGCGGACGCCACGGTGCAGGTGCTCGACGGGACGCGGCCCGCGGTGGTGTTCGACATCGACGGCACGCTGACCACCGACGACGAGCAGGCGCTCTACCAGCTGCTTGGCTCGTGGCTCGGCGCTCCGTACGACCCGCTCATGTTCCCCGACGCGGACTACGTGGCGCGCCAGCTCGCGCTCGCGGGCCACGAGATCGTGTATCTCACCGCGCGTCCGTACTTCCTCGAGCGGGCGAGCCGCCGCTGGCTCGAGGCCAAGGGGTTTCCGCGCGGGGCGGTGTTCACCTCCGAGAGCGCGTGGCGCACGCTGCGCAACGCCGCCGAGGCGCGCGCGTTCAAGCGCGCCGAACTCGACGCGTTGCGGCAGGCGGGGCTCGACTGGCGGTACGCGTTCGGCAACGCGGTCTCGGACATCGAGGCATACGAACGCGCCGGCATCCCGAAGGCGGGAACCTGGATCATAGGACCGCACGCGGGCGAGCAGGGCACGCAGGCGCTCGGGGCGTATCGCGACCTGTTCGGCTCGCTCGTGCCGCCGCGCTGAGCCGGCGTACGCGGCGGCACGAGGTCGCGTTGAGCGGGGCTCAGCGCGCGATCACGCGGTAGACCCGCGGCGGGGTGTGGTGGTAGTGGTGCACCTCGACGACGTCCGCGCAGGGGGCCGGTGCGTAGACCCGCCGGGTCTCGACCACCTCGACGACCGGCTCCTCGACCTCGACCTCGACCTCGGCGCGATCGATCTCCGAACCGATCACGGCACCCGCCACGGCGCCGATCGCGGCACCGCGGCCCGGGTGGTGCGGGCTTGCGGCCGCGCCGAGGGCGGCGCCGAGCCCGGCGCCCACGAAGGTGCAGCCGGTGAGCGGGACGAGCGCGAGGGCGAGGGCGGCGGCGGGCAGCCGACCGATCCGTCGGGGGATTCGCATGACGAGTTCCTCCGTCTCACGGGGGGCGGTCGGTCGCGCTCCGCCCCCGACACCCCCTTCGACCGTGTCGAGAGGGGGCTATTCGAACGAATCCCGGGACGGGGTCGCGTGCCGGTGTCGGGGGCGATCCCCACGCGCCACGGCGCCGCCGAGTTGCGGCGGCCCATGCGTCACGGCGCACGGCGAGCCGCGGGGGCGGCGAGGGGGCGAGGCGTGGCGGTGGGCGGTGCCATGGCTTGCCATGCATGGGATGGGTGCGGGCGGGGATCAACCCCAATGCCCCTGAGCGGATGGATTCCGGCGTTCCTAACATGCGTCTCAGGCGCGCGTTGCGTCGCTGCGGCGGCCGGTATCCCAAGGATGGCGACGTGCGGCGCGCGGACTGCGAACACGCGAGGCGCTACATATGTTGTCGGAGCGACGGCGTCTCGCCGTCGCCGCGGGTCGTTGGGGGCCTCCATTGCACCGCCAGCCGCGGCATTCGGTGCCATGGACAGCCCCTTTCGTCGATGGTGCGACGGCGAGACGCCGCCCGTCCGACGGTAGCGGTCTGTGCAGGCTGTAATCGCAAGTGACTTCGTCGCGTACAAGGGCGCCATGAACGTGGCCCACGGCGAGCAAGCGGCAACACCCTGTTCGCAAGCCGCAACACGAGAACGCCGATAACCAAGCTACGCGACACCCTGCCTTGCCTCGTCCTCATGCAGGGGCATGGGGATAGCCCGGCCCCTGGGGGAGGTTGGGGTGTGAAGGGAGACCGCGTCGTGCAAGCACGCCGGCCTGCCGCGAGCCGAGGCGTCGCTCAGTCGCCGGGTCGCGGGTGGTGCGTCATGGTCAGGGTGACCGCGTTCGACTTCGTCGCACCGCTCCAGGCCTTGACGACGAACGTGCCGCCATAGCGCGGATACACCCCG
>RFJN01000327.1 GCA_003694875.1 Planctomycetota bacterium
GCCCGCGGCCCCCCCCCGCCGCAGGAGATCCCGGCACCGGCGTGAACCGCCGACGAACCGCCCCGCCGACAGCCCCCCGGGCGCTGCACCAGGAAAGGACCGTCCCGTCTCGCGAAGACGGGGCGGGACGTCGCGTTCCCGCAGAACGCTCGCCTCACGCCACCTGCGACGCGCTGTCGCTTTCCTCCTCGCTCGACACCTCGCGCATCTCGGTCAGCGGCAGAAATGCGCCCGAGGTGGTGTCGAACGCGCGCACGCCGCCGGACCGGATGTCCCAGACCCAGCCGTGCAGCGCGAGCGAGCCGCCGAACAGGCGTGCCGCCACCGCCGGGTGGGTGCGCAGGTTGGTGAGCTGCTGCAGCACGTTCAGCTCGATCGCCTTGCGCAGCCGCTGCTCCTCGTCCTCGTCCTGAAGCTGCGTCTGTACGATCTGACGCACCGGCTCCGCCTGCTCGAGCCAGCGCGAGACGGCCGGCAGGTGGCGGCACGACTCCGGATGCAGCAGCCCCTTCATGGCGCCACAGTCGGCGTGACCGCACACCACGATGTCACGCACCCCGAGCACCGACACCGCGTACTCGACCGTCGCCTCCTCACCGCCGCGGATCGCGCCGTGCGGCGGCACGATGTTGCCCGCGTTGCGCAGCACGAACAGATCGCCCGGCTTGGTCTGCGTGATCAGGTTCGGATCGATGCGCGAATCGGAGCACGTGATGAAGAAGACGTCCGGCTCCTGCCCCGTGGCGAGCTGGGTGAACAGCTCCTGCTCGTCCCGGTGCACCGTCCGCATGAACTCCCGCAATCCCCGAATCAACTTCTCCACGAACGCTCTCCTCCGCTCCGAACCAGCCCGCCGCCGCTACCCCGATGACGCAGCCGTTGCACGATACCAGAAGTGAACGCGAGATGGGGGCTGCCCTGTCGGAAAGTCCGACACAACCCACGCGAACGCGCCCCGTTTGAGAGATCGAAGGGGCCCGAGGGAGCGGGCCCCGGAAAGATCCGAGAAAGGAGAGTTCCCATGCGCAACCGTCGTTCGCTCAAGCGTCTCGCCGCTGCGGCCCTGCTTCCGCTCGTGCTCGCCGGCTCCGGCTGCGCCGTCGCCGTGCGCGCACCGCGGCCGCGCGCCCGCGTCGTGGTCCGCCCGCGTCCCGCCGCCGTCGTCGTCCGACCGGCGGCCGTCGTGCGCCCCGTCAAGGTCGTCGCCGTACGTCCGGTGCACTGCCACTGATCGCCGCCTCGCCGGCGCCGGCCGCACCAGAGGCGGTCGGCGCCGGCACGCTCACGATCCCGCTGCGTGCAACCGGTAGATCCACACCGCTCCACCGAGCAGCGACTGCCCCTCGCCCGCGAGCCCCGCCTCCCCGGCAAGCGCCAGGAAGCGCTCCCCACACGGAAACGCCGACGCCGTCCGGTCGAGATAGCGGTACGCCTCGCGGTCGCCGGTGAGCCAGCCCCCCACCACCGGCAACACCCGGCGACTGTACAACCGATACAGCGCCGAGAACCCCGCGATCCGCGGCTGGCCGAACTCGAGCACCACCAGCGGCGCCCCCGCCGTACACACCCGCGCGATCTCGCGCAGCCCCGCCACCGGATCGGCGAAGTTGCGCACCCCGAACGCCACCGTGGCGCCGTCGAACGTCGCGTCCCCGAACGGCAACGCGAGCGCGTCCGCCGCGAGCACCCGCACCTCGCCGCGCACCGCAAGCCGCCGCAGCATGCCGAGCGACAGATCCAGCCCCACCACCTCCGCCCGCGGCTCGTGCACGAGGATCTGCTCCGACAGCGCCCCCGTGCCGCACGCCACGTCGAGATAGCGCCCGCCCGGTCGCGGCGACAGCACCCGCACCGCAGCCCGCCGCCAGCTCCGATCGCACCCGAACGACAGCACCGTGTTCGTCAGGTCATAGCGCGGCGCGAGACGATCGAACATCGCACGCACCGTCTCCCGCACCTGCCCGGGCGCCCCGCCCGCCTCCGCACCGCTCACCGCTCGTCCTCCACCGCTCGCAATCCCCGCCGTTCGAGCCGACGCCGCAGCTCCGCACGCCGCAGCTTGCCCAGGGCGGTGCGCGGCAGCGGCTCGTCGACCCACACCCACGATCGCGGCCGCTCCCACACCGCAAGCCGCTCGGCGCACCAGCGCTCGAGCCGCTCGCGCTCCACGGGCTCCGCCCGCCGCACCACCGCCACCACGCGCTCACCCCACGAACGGTCCGGCCACCCGAGCACCGCCGCCTCCCGCACCGCGGGACACGCCTCGAGCACGCGCTCCACCCGCACCGGCCGCACGTTCTTGCCACCGCTCACGATCAGATCCACCCGCCGCTCGAGAGCGAGCAGCCTCGCTCCGGCGCCGAGCGTTCCGAGATCGCCCGTGTCGTACCAGCCGTCCCCACCCCCCAGCCCCGCGGCCAGCACCGGCCCGCGCACCCACAGCGAACCGTTGTCTCCCACACGCAACTGCACCCCGTCGATCGGACGCCCGAGGTCGAGGCCCGTCTCGCCCGGCGCCTGCGTGGTGATCTGCGAGCCCGCCTCGGTGCAGCCGTACGTCAGACACACCGGGATCCCGCGCCGCCGCGCACGACGCACGAGATCCGGATCCACCGGCCCCCCGCCCACCACCACCGCCCGCAGCGATGACGCCGGTCGCCACGGCACGCGGTGCTCGAGCAGCCGCTCGAGCATGCGCCCCACGAGCGAGACGTGTGTCACCCGTCCGCTCGCGAGCGCCCGCACCACCGCCTGCGCGTCGAAGCGCTCGTGCAACTCGGCCGCGTAGCCGCCCACGATCGCCCGCACGAGCACCGCGAGCGCCCCCACGTGCTGCAGCGGCAGCGGACACAGCCACACCGCCCCCGGCCCCGCACCCAATCGCGCGTTGACCGCGCGTGCACTCGCAAGGAGCGAACTCGCGGTGTGCACCACCGCCCGCGGCCGCCCCGTCGTGCCCGAACTGAAGAGCACCGCCGCCGGTTGCTCCCGCCCGCCGCCCTCGCCACGCCAGCGCAGTGCCGCCTCCCGCGCCGGATCCCCCGGCGGCGGCACCGCAATCGCCACCTCGCCGCGCCGCCACGCCGCACACAGCCGCACCGCCGCCCCGAGCCGCGGCCGCACCGGTACACGGCGCACCCCGTCCCTCGCCGGCACCGCCCGTGCTGCCCACCGCTCGATCTCGCCCCAGCGCACCACGCGCCCGCGCGCGTCTCGCACCGCCACGGCCGCAGGCCGCGAGCGCGCAAGCGCCATGAGACGCTCGGCGAGCGGTCCCACCGCGCCCCGCTCGCTGCACCGCGACCCAGCGACCGCCGTCCCGCCCCGATCGGGCCCCACCACCGCCTCCTCAGCCCAGCCAGCGCGGCAGCCACGTCAACACGAACACGACGAGAAGCCGCGCCACCGCCGCGAGCGCACCGTCGAACACCGCCGCCTCCTGCCGACTTCCGCCCGGCTCGCCCGGCGGCACGGCCGTCGCAACCCGCCGCACCCACACGAGCGCCCACGGCAGCAGCACGAGCGGCAGCAGATCGGCTCCCCACGCCCGCGCAAGCGACACCACGATCCCGAAGGGGGCGAGCACGAGCAGCGCGAAGTAGATCCGCGCCCCCCGCAGCCCGAGCCGCACCGCCAGTGTGCGCTTGCCCGCACGCCGGTCACCCGCCATGTCGCGCATGTTGTTCGCATGCAGCACCGCCGCGGCGAGAAGCCCCACCGCGATCCCGGCCGCGATGGTCTCCCCGCTCCAGCGGCCGCGCAGCAGCGCGAAGCTGCCGCCCACCGCCACCGGCCCGAAGAAGACGAGCACGAGCAGGTCGCCGAGCCCGAGATAGCCGAGCGGCCTCGGACCGCCGGTGTACAGCACTGCCGCCGCCACGCTCGCCGCTCCGAGCACGGCGTACGGCCAGCCGCCCCAGAGCACCAGCGCCAGCCCGCTCGCACTCGCCCCGAGCAGCACCGCGGCGGTGGCCCCCGCCATGGCCCGCGGCGTCACGAGCCCCTGCTGGCACGCCCGCGGCGGCCCGCAGCGCTCCGGACCGTCGACACCGCGTACGAAGTCGCTCAGGTCGTTGGCGAAGTTGACCCCGATCTGCAACAGCAGCGCCGTGAGCACGATCACCCCGGCGCGCAGCGGATCGAACGCCCCCTCGCCCCCGGCGGCGGCGATCCCGAGCGAGACCGCCGCCAGCCCGACGAAGAGCGTGCGCGGCCGCGCCGCACTCCACCACGCACGCAACGCCACCGCTCTCATGGCAGACGGCGGAACCGGCCGAAATCGGGCGCGCGCTTCTCGAGAAACGCCTGCCGCCCCTCGCGCGCCTCCTCGGTCAGGTAGAACAGCAGCGTCGCATTGCCCGCAAGCTCCTGCAGCCCCGCCTGCCCGTCGGTCTCCGCGTTGAACGCCGCCTTGAGACACCGCAGCGCGAGCGGACTCAGCCGCAGGATCTCGCGACACCACTGCACCGTCTCCGCCTCGAGCCGCTCGAACGGCACCACGGCGTTCACCATGCCCATCTCGTACGCCTGCTGCGCGGTGTACTGCCGGCACAGAAACCAGATCTCGCGCGCACGCTTCTGCCCCACCATGCGCGCGAGGTAGCTCGCACCGAACCCGCCGTCGAAGCTGCCCACCCGCGGACCGGTCTGGCCGAAGCGCGCGTGCTCGGCCGCGATCGTCAGGTCGCACACCACGTGCAGCACGTGCCCCCCGCCGATCGCGTAGCCGTTGACCATGGCGATCACCGGCTTGGGAAGGCTGCGGATGCGCCGCTGCAGATCGAGCACGTTGAGCCGCGGCGTGCCGCCCTCGTCGACGTAGCCGCCCTCGCCGCGCACCCGCTGGTCACCGCCGGCGCAGAACGCCCGGTCCCCCTCTCCTGTCAGCACCATGACGCCGATCTCCGGATCGTCGCGCGCCATGTCGAACGCCTCGATCATCTCGCGCACCGTCTGCGGCCGGAACGCGTTCATGACCTCGGGCCGACAGATCGTCACCTTCCCGATCCCCTCGGCGCGCTCGAACCGGATGTCCTCGAACGTCTTCACCGTCTCCCACACCGGCAGCACCGGCGCCTGCACGACCGTCGTCACCTCGCTTGCTCCTCCGTCATGGCCTCGCGGCGACCTCCGTCCCCGCAACCTCGGCGCCCCGCGGGACGCCCCTCTCCTCCAACGGCTCGTGTCGTGTCTCGGGAGCGCACTCCCGCTCGAACGCCGCGAACAGCGCCTCGCGCCGGGCGGCGGAGCCGGCCCGGTCGACCACGAACTCGAGCACCGCCGGTGCACCCCGATCGAGCAGCGCTCCGATCGTCCGCCCGAGCGCCGCCTCGTCCTCCCCCTCGCAGCGCGCATGGCGCAGGCCGAACGCGTGTGCGAGCGGCGCGAACGAGGCGAGCCCGTGCGGGGTGGCGAACAGCGGCTCGAAGCGATCGGTCGCCCGCCGCACCGGAAGCTGCGAGAAGATCCCGCCGCCGCCGTTGTGCACCACGACGACGAGCAGCGGTGCACCGAGCCGGCTCGCGGTGAGCAGCGCTCCCACGTCGTGCAGCAGCGACAGGTCCCCCACGAGCAGCACCCCGGGCCTGCCGCTCGCGTGCACCGCACCGAGCGCGCTCGACAGCAGCCCGTCGATGCCGTTCGCCCCGCGGTTGGCGAACGCTCGCCGCGGCCCGGTGCCGGCCGCCCAGAACAGGTCGAGATCGCGCACCGGCTGGCTGTTGCCGACGTACAGAAGCGCGTCGGGACGGGCGGCGAGCGTGGTGACGAGCGCGCGCACGAGCGCCGCCTCGGGCGGCTGCGGCACGGGACTCGCCGGCCCGAGCCGCACCCGCGCCTGCGCCTCGCCGTCCTGCCACAGCTGCCACCAGGCCGCGCGCCGAGGGTCGGGTCCCGGCGAGGCGAGCGCGGCCGCCGCACGCACGAGCGGCTCGATCGGCACGCACCAGCGCTCGCCGCCGCCGTGCGTCGGATCGCCCGCACCGTACGGGTCGACGATCAGCTGCGCGGGGCGGCTGCGCTCGATCCACTGCAGCAGCGTCTTCGAGACCGGCGGCGGCCCGAAGCGCACCACCAGGTCCGGCCGCAGACGCTGCGCGAGCGCCCGCGAACGCAGCAGCGCGTCGTGGCTCGTCACGCACCGCGACGCGGTCGCTCGCAGCCCCGAGCAGGGATCGGCCAGCACCGGCACACCGCACCGTTCGGCGAGCGTCGCGAGCGCCTCGATCGCACCGGGCGACAGCGGGGCGCAGCCCGCCACGATCACCGGCGCCCGCGCCCGCACGAGCCGCCCGAGCAGCGCGCGCGCGTGCGCGGCGCCATCGCCGCAGTCGCTCCGCCGCTCGACGACGAACGCCCGCCCCTCGTACCCCCACGCCGCCACCGGATCGTCACGCAACAGCGCCTCGGGCACCGAGCCCGGCACCGGCCGCGGATCGAGCGGATCCCGAAACGGCAGATCGAGCTGGACCGGACCCGGCACCGGCGAGCCCGCGGCGTACACGAGCCGGCACACCCGCGCCCGGTGGGCGCGCAACGCCGCCGCGCTGCACTCCGGCAGCCCCGCCGCCTCGAACGCACGCAGGAAGTTGCCGAAGATCCGGTACTGTTCGATCGCCTGCGGCGCATCGCAGCCGTGCAGCTCCGGCGGCCGGTTCGCCGTGAGCAGCACGAGCGGAACGCGCGCGTGGCGACTCTCCACCACCGCCGGCAACAGGTTGGCGACCGCCGTGCCGGAGGTCGTGAGCACCGCCGCGGGCCGTCCGGTGGCGCGCGCCGCCCCGAGCGCGAAGAACGCCGCCGAACGCTCGTCGAGGTGCACACTGCAGCGCAGCGCCGGCTCGGCATCGCAGGCGATCGCGAGCGGACCGGAGCGCGAGCCCGGCGCGATCGCCACCGTGCGCACCCCCGCACGCGCGAGTTCCTCCGCGGTCGCGCGCGCCCACAGCATGCTCGGGTTGGGATCGATCGGCCGGGGCTTCATCGCCGTCCCGGCCCGCGCTGGCTCCCGTCTCACGTCGCCACCTCCTGCCGCGCGCCGATCTCGAGCGCCCGGGCGAGCGCGGCGAGCTTGCGCTCGGTCTCGCGCCACTCGGCCTCGGGACACGAGCCCGCCACGATGCCCGCCCCCGCGTGCAGCCGCAGCCGCCTGCCGCGTGCGACGAGACAGCGCAGCAGCACGAACAGCTCGCCGTCGCCGCCGGGTTGCACCGTGCCGACCGCCCCCGTGTACCACCCGCGTTCCTCGGCACGCTCGCCGGCAAGCCAGCGCCAGGCCGCCTCCCGGGGCTGGCCGCAGACCGCGGGCGTCGGGTGCAGCCGCGCCGCGATCTCGAGCACGTGCGGCCGACCGTGCGCCCGCGCCTCGATCTCGGTCCGGAGGTGGCGCAGCCCCGGCAGGGCCACCACCTCCGGTCCCGAGCGTCGGCGGCACGCACGGGCCACGGGAGCGAGCGCGCGTTCGATCGCGGCGGCGACCAGCTCGTGCTCGCGCCGCGCCTTGTCGCTCGCGAGCAGCGCTCGCTCGGCCCCGGGCGCGTCGGTGCCCGCAAGCGCCATGGTCTCGATCCGATTCCCGGTGCGCCGCACGAGCCGCTCCGGACTCGCCCCGACCCATACCGCCTCACCCGGCCGCCCGATCGCCGTCACGACCGCCCCCGCGCTCGCGACCTCCACCGCCTGCAGCAGCAGCGCCGGCGGCACGGCGCGCTCGAACGTGAAGGTGCGCGTGCGGCTGCACACGACCTTGTCGAGGTCGCGGTGCGCGATGCCGGCGAGCGCACGCCGGACCGCGGCACGAAACGCGGCCGCGCTGCTGTCGCGCACCGCGAGACACAGCGGCCAGCGAGGCGGGGCGGTCGGCGCCGGCGTCTCGAACGCGGCGCGCCAGCGTCGCGCGAGCGCAGGTGCGCTCTCGTCCGGTCGCACCCGCAGCGTCGCGGTGATCCGCAGCCCCCCGTCCGGCTCGACGCGCGCCTGCAGCGCGGGCAGAAAGAACCACGCCCCCGGAAGCCCGCCGGAACGCCGGCCGTCGAACGCCC
>RFJN01000328.1 GCA_003694875.1 Planctomycetota bacterium
GCCTGTGCGCCTTGACCGAGTTCGGTGACACGGATGTACATGGGTCGCGTGGCGTCTCCCTTCCGCCAGGCTCGCGACAGCATACCGCGGTGTGCCGCGGGCACCAATCGGGCACACGCCGCGGACGGCCCCGATCCTCAGTCGGTGAGACTGCGCTTGGGCGCGCGCATGCGCTGCTCGAGTGCCGCGAGCCGCTCGCGCGCGATCGTGGCGCCGGGCGCGAGCCGCAGCGCCGCCCGGTAGTCACGGCGTGCGGCCTCGAGCCGATCCATGCCCTCGTACGCCATGGCGCGCGCGATCAGCGCCGGCACGCTCTTGGGCTGCAGCTCGAGCGCCCGGTTCAGCTCGGCGAGCGCGCGCTCGTAGCGGTGCTGATCGAGGTAGCACAGCCCCAGGTTCACGCGCGCGAGGTAGCTGCGCGGCCGGATCGTGAGGGCGCTGCGGTAGTGGCGTTCGGCGATCTCGTAGTAGCCGTTGTTCTGCTCGAGCAGCCCGAGGTTGATGTAGGCGTCGTGGTAGTCGGGATCCTTGCGGATCGCGAGCCGGTACTGCTCGTGCGCCTTGTCGTTGCGGTTCTGCGCGACGTACGCCACCCCCTTCCAGAAATGCGGCGCGGCGTAGCGCGGATTCTCCTCGATGGCGCGATCGAACGCCTGCTGCGCCTCCTCGAGTCGGTTCTTGGCGAGCCACACGCGTCCGATCTCGAGCGCGGCCTCGCCGCTGCGGGGATAGAGCTTCTCGGCGCGCTCGAACTCGGCGAGCGCGCGCTCGTGCCAGCCGCGGCCGGCGTATGCGCGACCGAGCGCCATGGCGACGGTGAAGCTGTTCGGCGCGAGCTGGCGGGCGGTCTCGAGTTCGGCCACCGCGCGTCGCCAGTCGCCGATCTCCATGGCCTGCTTGCCGAGGCGTACGTGGTGCATGGCGGCCGGTGGCGGCGGATCCTCGCGCTTCGGTCCCGAGCGGCAGCCGGTGGCCAGGGCCGCGGCGAGCAGCAGCAGCATGGTCGTACAGGCCGCGCAGCGCGTGGGCCGGTTCACGATCCTCCTCCTTCGAGCGAGCGCAGCGCGGCGCGGATCTGCGCCTGCGCCTCGGGGCGCGGATCGAGCTGCAGCGCCTGGCGCAGGTATTCGATCGCCTGTCGGCGGCTGACCGGGCGCTCCGCACCCTCGCGGTACAGCGAGGCGAGTTTCTCGAGCGCAAAGTAGTTCTTCGGGTTGAGCCGGATCACGTGTTCGAACGCCTCGGCCGCCTGCGCGCGCTCGCCGCGCCGCTCGTAGAACTCGCCGAGGCTGAACCAGGCGAGCAGGTTCTCGCCGCCCTCCTTCTCGGTTGCCTGCCGCAGCGTCGCGAGCGCCTCGGTGGGCTTGCCCTGCGCCTCGAGGGCGAGGCCGAGCTGCCGCAGCGGTTCGGCCGCCTCGGGCGCAAGCCGCACCGCGCGTCGCGCCATGACCGCGGCGGTGTCGGGATCGTGCCGGGCGAGGTAGGCCGCGGCCGCCTGGGCGTACGCGCCCGCGGCCGCCACCGTGTCGCCCTGTCGCTCGCGTGCCTCGGCGAAGCCCTCCCACGGCGCGGGCTGCTCGGGGGCGAGCTGGTGCGCGAGCTCGAACGCCTGCTGCGCGTCCTCGGTCTTGTCCATGGCGAGATACAGCCGTCCGAGCTCGGTGAACACGCGCGGGTCGTCCTTCTCTGCCGCGGTGGCGGCGAGGTTGAGGTAGTTCTCGGCCTGGGTGTAGTTGCCCTCGCGGCGGTGCAGGCGGGCGAGCAGCACGAAGGCGGGCACGTGCCGCGGATCGGTGACGATCGCCTTCTCGAGCAGCTTGCGCGCGATGTCGGGCCGCTGGCTCTGTTCGGCGACGACCGCGAGGTAGTACAGCGGGTCGCCGAGATAGGGAGCGAGTTCGGCCGCCTCGTCGAACCGCTTCTTCGCCTCGCGCAGCCGGCGTTCGCGCAACAACACCCGCCCCATGACGATGTGGGCGAACGGCAGGTCGCCGTCGCGCTTGAGCGCGTCCTCGGCCTTGCGCCGCGCGGTGGCGAGATCGCCCTGCTCGAGCGCGACCTCGGCGATGCGCGCGTGCGCGAGCGCGAACGGATCGTCGAGCGTGGCGGCCTGGCGGTAGAACGTCATGGCGCCCTCGAGGTCGCCGCGCGCCCGCAGCCGGTCGCCCTGCTCGACGAGTTCGTTGGCGCGCCGGATGTGCGGGATCTTCGCGAGCTTGGCGAGGTTGTCGCGCACCTGCTTCTTCTGCGCCTCGCTGCCCTCGAGATCGAGCGCGATCTTCCAGTGCCGCTCCGCCTTGCGGTACTCCTTGCGGTAGAAGTAGGCGACCGCGAGGTAGTTGTGGAACTTGAGGCTGCGCGGCGCCTCGCGGCACAGCTTGCGCAGCACCGCGACCGCCTTGGCGTACTCCTTGTTGCGCAGAAAGATCACCGCCGACAGAAAGCGCACGTCGCGGTTGCGCGGATCCTTCGCGTAGGCCTTGCGCAGCTGGCGCTGCGCGTCCTTCACCCGCCCCTGCTCGAGCAGCACCCGCGCGGCGAGCACGAGCACGTCGATCGAGTCGGGATCGATCCGGCGCGCGATCGCGAGATCCTCGAGCGCGCGGTCGAGATCGCCCTTGTCGCCCTTGTCGAGTTCGGCGTGCGCGCGCTCGATGTAGCGCTTCGCGATGCGCTCCGGCGCCTTGCGTACCGCCCAGTCGAGAAGCGTCTTCGCGGGGCGGAACGACGGATCGGCCTTGCGAGCGCGCCGCAGCAGGTCGATCCCCTCGACCCACTGCTCCTTCTTGAGTCGCAGCCGCCCGAGCCCGTACAGCGCGAGCGCGAGGTCGGGATCCTGGTCGAGCGCGAGCTGGAAGTGCTGCTCGGCCTCCTTGCTGTAGCCGTTCTGCAGATAGATCAGCCCCGCCTTGACGTTCGCCTTCGCGAAGCTCGGGTCGGTGCGGGCCGCCCGCTTGTACCACTCGAGCGCCTCCGCCTTGCGGCTCTGCGAGTAGTACAGCTCGCCGAGGTTGTACATCGCCTCGGCAAAGGTGGGGTAGGTATCGATCGCGGTGCGAAACTGCTCCTCGGCCTTGGCGGGGTCATTGAAGCCGTGCCAGTACACGAGGCCAAGGTAGTTGTAGCTGTCGGCGTAGTCGGGGCAGTTCTCGATCGCGAGCCGCAGCCGGATCACGGCGTTGTCGTACTGCCCCTTGAGGTAGTAGGCGTAGCCGAGGTTGGCGAGCGCCTGGATGTAGAGCGGCTCGAGCTTGAGCGCGAGTTCGAAGTTGCGGATCGCCTCGTCGATCTTGCCCGCCTTGAGCGCGGCGCCGCCGGTGTTGTTGTAGCGCACGACCTGCTTGGCCGCGGGCTTGAGCACGCCGACGCACGGGGTGGCGCAGCCCGCGAGGGGGGCGAGCACGAGAGCGCACACGAGGGCGAGCGGACGCGTCGCGGCGCGGGGGGGGATGAGCGATCGCATGGCGATGCTCTTAGCAGAACGGCGCCGACACTGTCAACGCGAGCCCGGCTCGCGTTGCGCCGCGCGTGCGTGCCCACGTATACTCGGCGCCACCGCGGGGCAACCGGTGCGCCGCGGCGCACGAGCGCTGGGGAGCGACATGGCGGAAGCGGGCGGACAGGGCTTCTTCGACCGGTACGACTTCCAGACACTGATCGGCCGGTACGCCGACGTGCTGCTCGCGGCGGTGGTGCTCGCGATCCTCGGGATCATGCTCGTGCCGCTGCCGCCGCCCTTGCTCGACGTGCTGCTGACCTCGAGCATCACCTTCTCCATGCTGCTTCTGCTCACCGCGCTCTATCTCCCCGAGCCGGTGGCGCTCTCGAGCTTTCCCACGCTGCTGCTCGTGGTGACGCTGTTCCGGCTCTCGCTCTCGATCGCGAGCACGCGTCTGATCCTCGCGGACGCGTATGCGGGCGAGGTCATCGAGGCGTTCGGCAACTTCGTCGCCCGCGGCAACATGGTCGTGGGCTTCGTGGTGTTCGCGATCATCACGGTCGTGCAGTTCCTCGTGATCGCCAAGGGCTCCGAACGCATCTCGGAGGTCGCGGCGCGGTTCACTCTCGACGCCATGCCGGGCAAGCAGATGTCGATCGACGCCGATCTGCGCGCGGGGGCGTTCGACATCGACACCGCGCGCAAGAAGCGGCTCAAGCTGCAGAAGGAGTCGCAGTTCTACGGCTCCATGGACGGCGCCATGAAGTTCGTCAAGGGCGACACGATCGCGGGCATCATCATCATCTTCGTGAACGTGATCGGCGGGCTGGTCATCGGCGTCACCATGAAGGGCATGGACGTCGCCAAGGCGGCGCAGGTCTACACGATCCTCACGATCGGCGACGGTCTGGTGGCGCAGGTCTCGGCGCTGCTCACCTCGGTGAGCGCCGGCATGGTCACCACGCGCGTGATCAGCGAGCAGGAAGGGGATGTGAACCTCGGTCGCGAGATCGCGACCCAGCTCACCGCGCACCCCAAGGCGTTCCTGATCGCGAGCGGCTTCCTCGCGCTGCTCGGGGTGGCGACCCCGCTGCCCACGATCCCCTTCCTCATGATCGCCGGTGTGGTGGGCACGCTCGGCTTCGGACTGCAGCACGCGGTGCAGCGGCGCGAGGAGCCGGGGCTCGCGGGCGCGGCGACCGAGGAGGAGCCCGAGGGCGAGGTGCAGGCGACCGCGCACCCGGTGCCGGTGGTGCTCGAACTCGCGCCCGAGTTCACGTCCATGATCGACACCTCGAAGCCCGAGGGGCGGGAGTTCTTCAAGACGCTGCAGCAGGTGCGCAACGAGCTGTACCGCGAACTCGGGGTGCAGTTCCCGGGGGTGCGCGTGCGCGGCAACCGACCGCTCGGTGAGGGGGGATGGTGCGTGCGCATCTTCGACGTGCCGCTGTTCCGCGGCGCGATCCCGCCGGGCTTCGGCTTCGTGCGGGCGCCGGCGGAGCAGTTCGCCGCGCTCGGGGCCGAGGTGCGCCCGGTGCAGGATCCGATCTCGGGTCGGCAGGCGTGCTTCGTGCCGCTCGAGTACGCCGATCGCGTCGCCGACATGGGGGCCTCGATGATGGGGCCCGACCACTACGTGCTGACCGAACTCGGGGTGGCGCTCAAGCGGCATGCGGCCGACTTCCTCGGGATCCAGGAGGTGCAGGCGCTGATCGACGAGGTGGGGCGCTCGATCCCGGCGCTGCTCAAGGAGGTGGTGCCGAAGCTCGTGCCGATGACCTCGCTCACCGAGGTGCTGCAGCGGCTCGTGCAGGAGGAGATCTCGATCCGCGACATGCGCGCGATCCTGCAGTCGCTCGCCCGCTGGGCGCAGGTCGAGAAGGACCCCGCCACGCTCGCGGAATACGTGCGCTCCGATCTCAAGCAGCAGATCTCGTTCAAGTTCTCCGGCGGCGGCCGCGAACTCAACGTCTACCTGCTCGAGCCGCAGATCGAGCAGGCGATCCGGGGCGCGATCCAGCGCACCGCGCAGGGCAGCTACCTCGCGCTCGATCCCGACATGGCCCGCCGCATCCTCGCCGCGGCCCGCAAGTCCTTGGCGGATCTCCCCTCTACAGCGAGTCGACCCGTCATCTTGACAGCGGTGGATGTCCGTCGCTATCTTAAGAAACTGTTGGAGTTGGACCTGCCGCAGGTGGTCGTGCTCTCCTACCAGGAGATCAGTCCCCTGCTCACGGTCCAGCCGATCGGGCGGATCTCGCTCGCCGGGGTGGGGCGCTGACGTAGGCGTCTCGGCGTCTGCGGCCCGATCGTGCAGTCAAACCGCGGGCACCGGCGAGTCGCTCGCTGCGGTGTGCCCTTTGGAAGGAGGGACCCGAGATGGGTTTGTTTGGACTTCCGACGCTCGGTGACATCGTGGAGAGCGTGTGCGACAGCGTCATGCCCGAGGTCGTGGGCGACATCGTCGGCGGGCTCACCGATCTCGCCACCGGCAACGTGCTCGGTGTGATCGACAGCGCGATCGACCTCGGCCAGAACGTCGTCAGCGCCGGCGGCGCCCTGGTCAACGGTATCATGAACACCGGCGCGAACACGATCGGCTCGTTCCTCAACGGCCCCGGCTGCAGCCGCCCGCCGTTCATGACCATGCCCCCGATCGGCGGCGGCTTCTGCGGCTGCGGCGGATACGCGCAGGGCGGCATGTGGCCTCCGCAGACCACGCTCCCCTTCATGGGCAACGTCAACGACCCCTACGTGCAGGGCTACATGTCGGGTTACAACGACGGCGCGGGTGGCTTCGGCGGCGTCGGTGGCCTCGGCGGTTTCGGTGGCGTGCCTCCGCGTCCGTTCGGTGGTCTCAACTTCTTCGGCATGACCCTCGAGGAGAAGATCGCCGCGATCATGGCGCGGCTCATGGAGCGCGCCGAGCGCAAGCTCGAGCAGAAGACCAACCAGCTCGCGCAGGCGGCCGAGGGCAAGAGCGGCGGGTTCATGAACAACCTGCTCGGCACCAAGCCCGTCAGCGAGAACGTGGCGCTGCAGGAGCTGCAGCAGGCGCAGAACAAGGTCAACCAGCTCAACACCATGTGGACCAACATCACGCAGGCGCAGCAGCAGGCGCACATGGCGGTGGCGCGCAACCTGCGCGGCTGATCGACCCGCACACTTCGCGGTACGTGCACCCGTTCGACCGACGACCCCGGAGGGTCGTCGGTCGTTCTCATCCGTGCTTCGCCCGATGCGCGCGCCCGGCCGGCTCCGCTTGACAGGAACGCAGCCGCCCGCTCCAATCGGAGCCGTTGCGCGGTGCGAGCACCGGCGGGCGCGCCGAGGTGTGTCCGGGCTCGGCCGCGGTGTGGGAGAGGCGGGAGCAGGGAGCGAAGGCATGGCGAACGAAGAGAACCAGACCGACACGGAACCGACGACGGCCGAGACGC
>RFJN01000329.1 GCA_003694875.1 Planctomycetota bacterium
CCGGTGCTCCCCCTCACGCCACCGCTTGTGCCGCCAGCGCAGACCCTCGCGCCGCTGCACACCCTCGCTGCCGCCACGGCGCTGTTCACCCTCTTCACCCTGTTCTGGCCGCGCGCGGCCGAAGAACAGGCGTTGCGGTGGTGGTGGAGTCCGGCGCGGCGCGCGGGCCCCCTGCTGCCGCTCGCCTCGCTGGGCCTCGCGGCGGCCTCGCTCGCAGCGCTCGGTCTCGCGGTCGCGAACCGACGTGGCGGCCCCCGCCCGCACCGCCGGCCGCTCGGCTGGTGTGCCGCCTACGCCCTCGGCCTGCTCGCGCTGGGCACGCTGCTGCACGAGCCGCTGCCCGGCGCCCTGCGTGCGGTGAGCGTCGGCCTGCTCGTGCTCGCGACCCCCGCGCTGCGCCGCTGGACACACCGGCTCACGCGACCGCAACCGGTCCCGGCTCCGCTGCCGCTCGCGGACGTGGCGGCGCTCGCGGCAGCCGGCGCCGCGCTCGTCTGGCTCGTGGCAATCGCGCTCTCGCAACAGCCGCGCTTCGGCCTGCTCGAATCGTGGCGCGTGGGCGTGTGCGCCGCGCTGTGGTGGACCGTCTGGAGTGCGTTCTTACCGGAAGCGGAGACCGAGCCTGCGGTACCCGCGCCTTCCCGTGACAGCGACGCGGCAGGAGACGGGAGCGCGTTCGCGGCGGGGCCGCAGACCCAACCCGTGGAGGAGACCTCGTGACGGTACAGGAATCGGCCTCGCGCCCCGAGACCGCCGCAGAGGCTACGGCGACGCCCGAGGCGCAGACGCGCGAGCCGCGCTGGCGCTGGCATCGCGACGACCTCGAGGCGCGGTTCGGACTCGACGCGGGCGGATACACGCGGGTGCACCATCTGTTCTGGGCGGGGCTCGCACTGCTCGCCACGGCCGTGTTCTACTGGGTGCTGAGCCTCGTGCCGGACGCACCGCTGGTGCCGACGTTCACCGAACGCGGCCCCGTGCAGTACGTGGTGGTGTTCCTGACGCTGTGGGCGCTCGGCATCGTGTTCTCCAAGGCGCTCAAGGTGCGCTATCAGCGCAGCACGCTCTCGGTCCGCGAACTCGTGCCCGAGCGCGCCGACTTCGTGCTCTCACCGGCGACCGTCGACACGGTGCTCAAGCGCCTCGAGGCCCTGTGCGACGACCCCGATCGGTTCGTGCTCTTTCACCGCGTGCAGGTCGCGCTCTCCAACCTGCGCAACATGGGCCAGATCGGGGATGTGGAGCAGGTGCTGAACGCGCAGGCGGACGCGGACGAGGATGTGATCGCCTCGAGCCACACGCTGCTCAACGGCATCCTGTGGGCTGTTCCCGTGCTCGGTTTCATCGGGACGGTGCAGGGACTTTCGGCGGCGATCGGGCGCTTCGGCTCGATCCTGTCCGGCGCGCAGGAACTCTCGGCGATCCAGCCCGCGCTGCGCGAGGTGACCGCCGGACTCGCCACGGCCTTCGACACCACCCTCGTCGCGCTGATCGCCGCCGTGACGATCCACTTCCTGAGCGTCGGCGTACGCAAGGGCGAGGAGGAACTGCTCGACGGCTGCCGCAGCTACTGCCAGCGCCACGTCGTGGGGCGGCTGCGGCTGCGGCCGCTCGAGGACGCACCGTGAGCCGGGCTCGCCGCTCCCGCGGCGCACGCGTGTCGCTGTTCGCGTTCCAGGACGTGATCGCGGGCACGACCGGGGTGCTGATCGTCGTGACGCTCGTGCTGCTGCTGCAGGCGATGCACGCTGCGGCACCCGAGCCACAGCCCGCAACTCGCCCCACCGCCGCCGAGTCCGCGTCCGCGCTGCGCGAAGAGATCGCGCGCCTGCAGGCGCAGCTCGCGCGGCTCGCCGCCACCCCGGCGCTCGGGCCCCGCCAGCTCGAGCGCGAGCGTGCGGCGCTGCGCGAACGCGAACAGGAGATCGAACGAGCGCGAGCGCAGCTCGTACAGAGCACGGCGCAACGCGAGCGGCTCGAACGCGCGCTGCGGCGACAGCAGGCCCACGAGCAACGTCGCCGCGCGGAGCGCGATCGAGTGCGGCAAGCGATCGAGCAGGAGAGCGCGCGCCCGCGCATCACGCTGCTCGGCGGTGAGCGACGCGGCAAGCGACCGCTGCTCGTGGAGTGCAGCGCCGCGCGGATCGTGGTGGCGCAGGTGGGGGTTGATCGCACCGCCCGGGAACTCGCGCGATTCGAGGGAGCGGACGCCGAGAGCCGGTTCGTCGCGTGGAGCGCGCGGCAGGATCCGGCCGCGGTGCAGTTCGTGCTGCTCGTGCGCCCGGACGCGGTCCGGCGCTTCCAGCGCCTCGCGGCGGCGCTGCTGCCGCGCTTCGATCTCGGCTGGGACGCCTGGCCGCGGAGTCGTGCGCTCTCGGGGCGCCCGCAGAGCGGAGGGCAGAAGCGGTGAGGCGGCGGCGGCGGCGGCGGACGAAGGCCGTGGCGAGCGACTCGCTGGAACTGTTCCTCGACGCCATGAGCAACGCGTTCGGCTGCATCGTGCTGATCCTCGTGCTCGTGGCGGCGCAGGTGCAGTGGGTCTCGCACGGCCGGCCTCGCCCGGCGGCGCAGCCGGTGCAGAACTCGGCGGCGAGCGAGCTGGCGCAGCTGCGCGATCGGCTGCGCGAACAGCTCGCGCTGCTGCAGCGCGGCCGCGACCCGGAGACGCTCGCCGCACTGCAGCGGCGCGCGGAGCTCGAGCAGCAACGGGACGAGCTCGCAAGGCAGCAGCGGGAACTCGCGCGACGGATCGAGACCATGCGTGCGGCGCTGCAGGAGAGCCGCGAGCGCACCCGCCGGCACGAGGCCGAGATCGCACGACTCGAACAGACGCTCGCGAAGCTGCGCAAGCGCGCGGGCTACCGGCTGCGGGTACCGCGCCGGCACGAGATCCGCAAGCGTCCGGTGGCGGTCTTCATCCGCGGTGGACGGTATGCGCTGCGGTTCCGCTACGACGCGGACGGCGATCCGGTGGGCCGCGATCCCGCGATCGACGAAGACGCCGAGAGTGTGGCGCTGCGGCCCGGTGCGGGCGAGCCCGTGCGCGACGATCCGGCGTTCTGGGCGCGCTGGGAACAGGCGATGGCCCCGTTCGACCCCGGTCGCGACTACCTGCAGTTCGTGGTGTGGCCCGACGGCCACGAGGCGTTCGTCACGCTGCGCGATCGCATGGTGGAGCGCGGCTACGACTACGACCTGCTGCTGATCGAAGAGGGCGGTCGCGCGCACAAGGTCGCGGGTACGCCGACGGCGCAGTGAACGCGCGCGTCGGGAAGTGCGCCTCGGCCCTCTCACTCCGGCTCGACGGTCACCGTGTAGCCGTCGCGGGCGCGTGGCACGCCCGGCCGCACGCCCTCGATCGTGATCGTGTGCCCCTCGGGGGTCAGCACCGTCACGCGCAGCGTCGGCTGCTCGTGCGGGGCGGGTGTCGCGTTCGCAGACGCGGCGGGCGGCTGCGGCGGCTCGAGCGCTTCGAGCTCGCGCACCTCGAGCCGCCGGTCCGCGACGCCGAGGGCGTCGACCGCGCGCACCACCTCGAGCCGCATGCGCACCCGGTGGCCCCGCCACCGTCGCACGCGCCGCGCGATCTCGGAGAGTGCGGGGTAGTGGACGACGAGCGACGCGGTCGCGGTGGGTGGGGTGAGCGCGAGCTGCATGTCGTCGCCCGCCCGCCGCGCCCGCATGTGCGAGCGCAGGGTGAGCGTCACCTCCTCCGACGCGCCCACCCGCGCCGTCTTCCACC
>RFJN01000330.1 GCA_003694875.1 Planctomycetota bacterium
ATCGTGCGCGCGGCCATGACGGACCGATTACACCACGGCCCGCGCTGCGGCGTCAAGGCGGCCGGGCGCGGGGTGTCGCGTCCGGCGGGGGGCTGCGCCGGCCCGGCTCTCCACGGTGCGGGGTGAGGCTGCCCGGCCGGTCGGCGTTGCGCGCGCACAGCGGCGGAACGCGAGCCGCGATCATCTCCGGGCTTGACCGTAACCTACCGTCGATTAAGATCGATCAACTTTTTCGGACCGGCTGCCGGCGGTTGTCCGCCCGGTGCTCGGTGCCCGTGACGCGGTGTGGGGGTGGTGACGATGCGTGGATCGAAGCGGACGGGTTGGGTGCTGTTCGTGCTCGCGGTGCTGGGGCTCGGACTCGGGCCGGCGGTGGGCGGCGGCCGTGCAAGGGCGCAGGACGCGTTCTCGTGGACCGCTCCGGAACGCTGGGGCGAGGGACCGCTCGTCGTGGCGTTCCCCGACGGGGCGCGGCTCGAGCTGTCGTCCGAGCTGCGCCTGGCGCTGCGGCGTGGCGACGGGCGGCCGGCGGCGTTGCCCGTGCGGGCCGCAGCCGCGCAGCGTGACGAGCGCGGTGTGCGCTACGCGGCTGCCGTCGGGGGGGCGGATCTGCTCTACCGCGCGCGGCCGGATCGACTCGAGTCGTGGATCGTGCTCGAACGGCTGCCCGAGGCGTGGGCCGGGCTGGACGCTCGCGGCGCCGAGGTGGTGCTGATCGAGCGGCTGCGGCTGCCGCGCGGGTGGTCGCTTGCGGGCTTCGCTCCCGGGAACCGACTTGGGCTCGAGGCCGCGCGCTCGGTGCGCGACGAGGCGGGGCGCGAGCGGCTGCGCCTGCTCGCGCCGCGCGTGTTCGAGTGGCGGGGGCAGGGGCCGGTCCCCGGCGGCGAGGCGCCGGTGCGCGGCACGCTCGAGTACGGGCACGACGGCGCGATCACCGTCACGACCTCGCTGCCGCTGTCGTGGTTGCTCGCGCCGGACCGGATCTGGCCCGTGGTGCTCGATCCGACCCTCCTCGTGCGCACGCCCGAGGAGGTCACCGCCACACCCGCCGATCTCGAGCTCGCGCCGGAACCGCACCACTGGAACGTCGTCGCGCTCGCGGCGGCGAGTGCCACCGCCGACTGGGAGCTGTCGTTCGGCGGGCGTTCGTCGGTCGACGGGCCGGGGCGGGCGGACGTGCTCGTGGCCGACGGGCACCGCGGCGCGATCGTGGACACGCGCGGGCGGGCCACACTCGCCGGCAGCGCGGGGGCCGCGAACGCGCGGGTGGAGCACGCCGCGGTCGAGTCGCTGCGCGTCGGCGAGCCGCTCGACTTCGACTGGGAGAGCGAGCGCGTGGTGCACGCCTGGGAACTCGACGTGCGCCCCGGCGACGTGGGGGTGCCGCTGCGCTGGAGCGTGGACGGGCCCGCCGGGCTGCGGTGGTGGCTGTTCGCGCCCGGCAGCGATGCCGCCTGGCACCCGAGCACCGACGCGACGTCGGGCGAGAGCGTCTCGAACACCGCCACCGTCGTGAAGTTCCGCCGACCGGGCTACTGGCTGCTCGTGGTCTGCCGCGACGCCGGCAGCGCGCCCGCGGGATCGGTCTCGATCCGGTGGAAGGCGCCGCCGGCCGCACTGCAGCTCGTGCCGGGTCGCGTCGTGACGACCGACGCCGACGCGGTGGCGGCGCAGTGGCAGCCGTTCGAGATCGCACCGCAGGCCAACGCGTGGAACGTCGTGGCGTGTGTGGCCAACGATCCCATGGACGACTGGGATCTGCGGCTGGGTTCGGTGGACTCGGGCGTGACGGGGCCGCAGGCGGACGTGCTCGCGTTCGACGGACGACAGGCGCCGGTGAGCCCGACCCACGGCGCGGTGCTGCTCTCGAGCGGGCAGCGTGGAGCGCGCCTCGAACTGCTCGACGTGCATCCCGCTCCGCTCGGGGTGACGAGCACCGCGAGCTGGGCGGCGGACGAGGTGGGCTGCGTGTTCGAGGTCGAGGTCAGCCAACCCGGCGCGCGGCTGCTCTCGGTCGAGGCGCCGGGCTACGCCGAATGGCTCGTTCTGGGGCCGCGCTCGCAGGGAACGTCCCGCTGGTTCGCTCCGTACGGATCGCGCAACTCGAGCGGCCCCACGCCCGTGCCGGTGCGCTTCCGGCAGGCGGGCACCTACGCCGTCGTCGTGCTCGCGCACGCCTCGGTGCCGCCGCAGCCCGGTTCGGCGACGCTTCGCTGGCAGCCGGTCCCGTCGCTCGTGCAGGGGCAGCCGCGGTCGGTGACGGGACCGACGCCGTTCCGGTTCACGCCGCAGACCGGCGCCTGGAATGCCGTGGCCGTGGTCGCCACCGACGCGAGCGAGGACTGGGATATCGAGGCGGGTTCGGCCTCGAGCTGGGAGTGGGATCCCGATACCGATCTCGTCCTGTTCGACGGGGTGCAGGCAACGGTGGCGGCGACCGAGGGCGACGTCAGCGTGTCCGGCGCCCTGCAGCCCGCGGTACTCGAACACGCCGCGGTGCAGCGCACGAGCTACGGTCGCGGGGTCAGCCTCCCCTGGGCGGCCGGC
>RFJN01000331.1 GCA_003694875.1 Planctomycetota bacterium
CTCGTGCGCCTCGCGCCAGGCGCGTGCCGCGGCGAGGTGGGCGGCGGCCGGCAGCGCCACCCCGCGCGCGGCGCGCTCGAGGGCGGCGAGCTGCGCCGGCGGGGGCGTCCAGCCCGCGCGCCACAGCACGAGCAAGCGCACGGCGTTGCGCACCGGATCGAGCCCCCGGGCGAGCAGCGCCAGCCGGTAGCGCGCCTCGGCGGCGAGATCGGAGCGCCACGCCGCGAGTTCGGCGAGCGAGCGCAGCGCCTCGGGATCGCCGGGACGCTCGCGCAACAGCCGCTCGTAGGCGGTGCGCGCGAGCACCGTGTTGCCGGCCGCGAGGGCGGCGCGGGCGAGCCGCCGCACGAGCCCCCGGTCGCCGGGCCGACGCGCGAGCGCGCGCTCGAGCAACGCCGCCGCCTGCGCGGGTCGCTCGCGCCACAGCGCGAGTTCGGCGCGCCGCGCCGCGATCGCGGGATCGTCCGGACGCAGCGCCGCGAGCCGAGCGAGCGCGGCGTCGGCCACCTCCAGTCGCCCCGCGGCGAGCGCGGTCTCCTCGAGCGCGGCGAGCACGGGTTCGGCCGGCGCGCCGGCGCGCAGGGCGCGCTCGTAGGCCGCGATCGCCTCCTCGTCGCGGCCGGCCGCCCGCGCCCGCTCGGCGAGCGCACGCCAGCGCTCGGGATCGTCCGCGCGTTCGGCCGCGCTGCGCGCCACCGCAAGCGCCTGCTCGACCCGCCCCGCGTCCCACAGCAGCGCCACGAGCCGATCGGCGAGATCGAGCCGCGCGGGTTCGCGCGCAAGCCGCTGCCGCAGCGTCTCGATCGCCGCCGCCTCGTCGCCCGCGGCGAGTTCGAGCTGCACGAGCGTCTCGGCGAGCGCGTCGTCGTCCGGACGCTGCGCGAGCAGGGCGCGGGCGTGCCGGGCGGCGCGGCCATACGCCCCCGCCTCGCGCCACAGCGCGAGCGCGAGCCGGTGCAGCGCCGGCTCGTCGGCCCCCTTGCCGATCGCCGCCTCGATCCGCTCGGCCGCCTCCCGGGCAGGCAGCGCGGCCGCGAGCGAGGCCAGCCGCTCGGCCCTCTCCGACAGCCCCGCGCCGTGCTCGAGCCACAGCGTGAACGCACGCTCGTACCGTCCCGCGCTCACCAGCACCGCGCTCGCGAACTCGAGCCCGTCGCGGCGTCCGAACACCGCCTGCGCCTGCTCCCGCCAGCGGGTGAACGCGTCGTCGTCGCCGCGCGCGAGCGCGAGCTCGAGGCGCACCCGCCACGCCGCGCGGTGGGTCGGCTCGAATGCGAGCAGCCGCGCGAGCGCGTGCTCGGCGCGATCGGGTGCGTCACGACCGAGTGCGAGCAGCGCAAGTTCCCACAGGGCGCCGGTCGGCTCGGGCTCGAGCTCGGCGAGCCGCTCGAGCGCCCGCTCGAGCGTGGCGCGTCGCTGCAGCCGGCGTGCGAGGGCGGCGATCTGCCGCTGCAGCGCGGCGTCCTCGTCTCGCAGGGCGGCGGCGCGCTCGAGCGCGCGCAGCTGCTCGGCGGGGCGCAGGGCGTCGCGCTCGCGCGCCGCGAGCGCGATCCACGCCTCGGGCTGCTCGGGCGCCGCGTCGCACCAGCGGCGCGCCGCCTCGATCGCCTCCTCGTAGCGGCCGGCGTCGGCGAGCGCGCGCACGAGCTTCGGGAAACCACCCCGCCGCAGCAGCACGTTCGCGGCGGCCGGATCGTCCTCGAGCGAGGCGAGCAGCTGCTGCGCCCGCGAGGCGGCGGGCAGGAGCCGCCCGGAGGCGAGCTCCTGCTCGAGCCGCCGCAGCGGATCGGGGTGCAGCGCCACGATCGCGAGCAGCACTGCGGCGCTGAAGGCGAGCGCCCCGAACACCGCGCGCGGACGAGGCCTCATCGCGGCGGCCCCCCGGTGCGCGCCGGCTCGATCGAGACCGCGCGCCAGGCGCGCTGGGGGGAGCGCAGCGCGAGCGAGAGACGGCCGCGTCGGTCGGTGGACAGCGCGCGATCCTCGATCGTTCGCCCGCCCTCGCGCACCCGCACCCGGTAGAGCGCGGTCCCGGCGCAGCCGGCCAGGGTGACCCGCCCCCACGGCGCGGCGAGCGCCTCGAACGCGACCGCCCCCTCTCGCGGCCTCTCGAGGGCGCGCACCGCGATCGTCGCGCGCTCGATGTGCGGCCGCGGCCGCACCGCCGGCGCAAAGCGGATCTCGGCCACCGCCACGGCCGGATCGAGGTGCACGTAGAGGGTGTCGCGCTCCCGCGCGAAGCCGAGCACGCCGCGCGAGCGGGCGAGATCGACGGGGCGGCCCGGCGCGTCGAAGCGGATCGTCTGCAGCGCGCCGCGATCGAGCACCCGCCAGCCGCCGTCGGCAAGCCGCTCGAGGCGCGTGTGCACGAACCCCTCGACGGTGCGGGCGTACTCGCTCACCCACACGGGGTGCAGCGTGTCGCGGTGCTCGGCGAGCCAGCGCGAGAGGATCTCGAGCGAGGCGAGGCCGGCGGGGTGCTCGCCGGAGTAGAAGTGGTAGTACAGCGCGATGGGGTGGGTGCGCCGGGGCAGATCGGTGCGTCTCCAGGTCTCGAGCACGTGCCGCAGTCCGCCGAAGTTGCGCTTCCAGCCGTCGGTGAACGCGATCTCGTTCGCACTCGCGTCCAGCACCTGCCAGTGCGCCCCCACCTGGCGCGACAGCGGCCGCAGCCAGGTGCGCGAGCGCCGCGCCGCGTCGATGCGCGTCAGCCCCGCGCCCACGTTGACGAGCCCGAGCCGGCTCGCTGCCGCGATCGCACGTTCGGGCGGATTGGCCTCGCCCGACCACAGGATCGCGCGCACGTGCCGCCCCGGCGGACACAGCCGCGTCTCGAGCACGCGCACCGAGCGCTCGACCTCGGCCACCGGATCGAACGGCGTCCCTTCGGGCGCGTAGGCGGCACGGCCGGTACGCCAGTCGAAGGGGTGGGTGTGGCTGTGGCTCGCCGGCTCGACGTTGGGCAGCGCGAGGATCGCGCGCGCGAGCGCGACCGAGTCGGCGCCGGCGAAATGCGGGGAGGCGGGATCGAGCGGGGCGGTGATGAGCCCCACCGTGGTGGGGAAGGCGAACGGACGCAGCACGCGCTCGAGGATGCGGGCGGCCGCGCGCTCGTGCGGCGGATCGAGGGTGCGGTTGTCGAAGCCGTCGCCGTCGATCTGCGCGTATGCGATGCGGCAGCCGTTGCACGTGGTGGGATCGGGCCGCGGCAGCCCCTCGAGGCGAAAGCTCGCCTCGAGCAGCGCCCACGGATCGATCCGCCACTGGTTGCCGTGCGGCGGTGCGGGATCGGTCCACACGGCGCAGGTGGGCGCCACATACGCGCCGTGCGCCGTGATCGCCACCGCGTCGCACGCCAGCTCCGGACGGTCGCGTCGGACAAGCCGCAGCCACACCTCGGCGTCGGGAGCGCGGACAGCGAGCCCGTCGAACCACCGCAGCTCGCCCTCGAGCGCCCGCTCCCAGCCGATCGTGGGTCGCCGTGCGTCGCGGATCCGGATCAGCCACGGGTTGTCGGTCCAGGCGGGCTGGCGCTCGAAGCCGAGCGCGGCCCACGCCTCGGCGAGCAACGCGGGATCGACCTCCTGCCCGGTGCGGCTGTCGCGCCCCGCGCCGAGGGGGCCGATCACGAGCGCACGGCGACCGTGCTCGAGCTGCGCGATCAGCCAGCGCAGGTAGCGCTCGGCCCCCGGCATGCTGTCGTCGGCGAACCAGGTGACGATCCCGCGGTAGCGCGCCATGGCCTCGGGACCGGGCAGCGGCCCGCCGAGCACCAGGTGCTCGAGCCGCAGCCCGAGATGCGCCGCCGGCGCCTCGAGCACCTCGTGGATCGGGCCCTGCCACGGCTCGCTCTGTTCGGTGGGATCGTGCACGCACAGAAGCCGCAGCCGCAGCGGCTCGGCGTCGCCGGACGCGGTTTCGCCGGCGGGAGCCCGGGCGCCGAGCGCAAGAGCGCCGAGCAGCGCCGCCACCGCGATCGCAACGTGTGCTCGGGCGCCGGTCATGGCGCCGCCTCGAACGCGAGCACGTCGCGGCGCACCGTCTGCAGATCGATCGTGGCGACGTAGACGTCGAAGCCCGCGCGACGCGCCGCGGCGATCGCGTACCGCACGAGGTCGGTGGCGTCCGGGGGCGCGTATTCGATCGTGAGCACCCGCAGCCCCGAGCGCCGCAGCGCGAGGAAGCGTTCGCGCACTCGCGCCGCGTCGCTGCCCGGCCGGACCTTCCGGTAGCGGCGGGCGGCGAAGTCGTAGCGCACGAACAGCCCCTCCGCGAGCGCCGCGTCGAGGTGGGGACGCACCGCGGGATAGAGC
>RFJN01000332.1 GCA_003694875.1 Planctomycetota bacterium
ATCTCGCGGCGCACGACCGCCCGCCCCCGTGCGTCGAGCCCCGCCGCCTCGTCGCGGTGCCGCGCGAGCAGCCGCAGCAGCGCCGCGCGTCGGCGCTCGTCCCCGTCATGCCCGAGCGCCTGCACGCACAGCCGTCGCACCGGCAACACGGCGTCGCTGGCGGCCGCCAGCTCGAGCGCCGCGACCGCCTCGGCGTGCCGGTCGCCGGCGAGGGCCATCGCGGCACGCCAGCGCGAGACCGGAGAGGGGGCGTTGCGCAGGGTGCGGATCCACAGATCGCGCTCGCCACGCAGCGTCAACGCGGCGAGCACCTGCTGGCCCGGATCGATTCCGACCGCCGCCGGCCGCCGGGGCTGCGGCAGCAGCAGCTGCGTCGTGCGGCGCGTCACCTCGAACGGCACCACCCGCCGGCTGCCATCGTCCTCGGTGATCGCGATGGCGAACGGGAACACGAACGGCTCGGTCTTCTGTCGCTGCGCGATCCGCACCGAGAGCAGCCCCCGCTCGAGCTGCCAGCGCACCTCCACCTCGAGTTCCGGGTGGCCCGCCCCGTAGACCCACTGCTCGAAGAACCGACCGAGGCTGCGACCGCTGCGGCGCTCGAGCGCGCGACGCAGATCGACCGACTCGACCGCCCCGTTGCGGTGCGTCTCGAGGTAGTCGCGCACCCCGGCCCAGAAATCCGTCCCGCCGAGCCGGCGCCGCAGCATGTGCAGCACCCACGCTCCCTTCGGGTAGGTGGGGCCGCGGAACATCTCCTCCGGTTCGCGGTAGCGGTGGCGCACCAGCGGCGTCGTGCGCCCCCCGTACAGCGCCCCCTGCGACTGGTTCCGCAGCGTCCACGCGTAGGCCGCCGGCCCCCGCGCGTGCTCCTCCCAGCAGGCGGCCAGAAACGTCGCCCACCCCTCGTTGAGCCACAGCTGCGACCAGTCGCGGCACGTCACGAGATCGCCGAACCACTGGTGGGCGAGCTCGTGCGCGACCAGCGGTTCGCTCGTGGTGTCGAGCGCGGCCCGCTCCGAATGCAGCGTCCGCTCGTTGAGGGTGGTGGCGCCGGTGTTCTCCATGCCGCCGTAGCTGAACTGCTCCACCACCACCTGCTCGTACTTGGGCCAGGGATACGGCACGCCGAGCCGCTCGCTGAAGAACGCGAGCATCTCGGGGGTACGGGCGAACGAGCGCTCGAGATCGTCGGCCCGATCGGGCGGTACGTGGTAGGCGAGCGGCAGCTCGCCCCAGTACACACGCTGGGTCACGAATCGCCCCACCACCACCGACACGAGGTAGCAGGGCATGGGTTGGCGCTGGCGGAACCGCCAGCGCACCTCGCCCGGCCCGACCGGCTCCGGCGCGCCGAGCGACGTCCCGTTCGACACCACCGTGAAGCCCTCGGGCACCGTCCACTCGAAGTCGAACGCCTGCCGCTGCTCGGGCGTGTCGACGCACGGGAACCACGCGCGCGCCAGATCGGGCTCGTTCTGCGACCAGACCTGCAGCGGCACGTCCGGGTCGGTGGGCGTGGGACCGAACCAGTGGAGCCCGCGGCGCGGCCGCGCCCGGTAGCGGATCTCGAGCTGCAGCGGACTGCCTCGTTCCGAGAGCGGCTCGGCGAGCCCGATCTCGAGCTTGTCGTCGTGGCCCCGAAACGCGAGCACCCGCCCGCTGCCGTCGCGGACCGAGGCGATCTCGAGATCGCGCGCGTCGAGGGTCACCGAGCGAAGCGGCACGGCAACGCTGCGCGCGGTGATCGTCACCTCTCCTTCGACCGTGCGCCGGTGGAGATCGAAGCGGCACGCGAGCCGCATGTGCTCGACGTCGATCTCGCGGTCGCGCGCGAACCGCCACGGCGCCTCGTCCGCCCGGACGGCGGCGTTGGTGGCCGCCAGGAGCACGATCACGACAGTCAAGAGCGAGCGCCTGCCCATGGATCTCCTCCTGCTCGGGGACCTGCACCACGCCGCGGCCGCCCCCGGGGCGTGCATCGAGATGCCGAGCCCGTTCAACGCTGTCCCACCCGGCCGGCCGGTCGCTCGAGCACCTCCCGCAGCCGCCGGTACAGCGCCTCGGGCGTGAACGGCTTGGCAAGGTACTCGAAGCTGCCCTGCCGCGGCATGCCGGACGACTCGCTCGCCGGATAGCCCGACATGAACAGAACCCGCAGCTCGGGACGCAGCCGCGCGAGGCGTCCGGCGAGTTCGGGACCGCTCATGCGCGGCATGACGACGTCGGTCAGCAGCAGGTGGATCGGGCCGCGGTGCTGTTCGCAGATCAGCAGCGCCTCGCCGGCGTTGCTCGCCTCGAGCACCTCGTAGCCGCCGCGCCGCAGCAGCCGCAACACCAGCATGCGGACGAGATCGTCGTCCTCCACGAGCAGCAGCGTCTCGCCGCCACCGGTGACCGCCGCCTCGCCGCGCGACGGCTCACCGACCGGGAGCGCCTCGCGTTCGGCCTCGACGGCCGGGAAGTAGAGCGTGAAGCGCGTGCCGTGTCCCGGCGCGGTGCGCACGTCGATGCTGCCTCCGGCCTGCACCACCACCCCGTAGACCGTGGCCAGCCCGAGCCCCGTCCCCTTGCCCTGCTCCTTGGTGGTGAAGAACGGCTCGAAGATGTGGGTCAGCGTGTCGTCGTCCATGCCGCAGCCGGTGTCCTCGACCACGAGCCGCGCATACCGGCGCTCGGGCTCGAGCCCCACGCGCTTGGCCGCCTCCGGCTCGAGCACGGTGCCGTCGGTCGCGATCGTCAGCCGCCCGCCCGACGGCATGGCGTCGCGCGCGTTGACGACGAGATTGAGGATCACCTGCTCGAGCTGGCCGCGGTCGATCTCGATCGACGGCTCCCCACCGTTGCGGCGCGTCACCAGTTCCAGATCCTCGCCGATCAGCCGCCGCAGCATGCGCTCGAGTTCACCGACCACCGCTCCCACGCGCAGCACCGTGGGCCGCACGACCTGCTCCCGGCTGAAGGCGAGAAGCTGACGCGTCAGCCCCGCGGCGCGCTCGGCCGCGCGCACGATCTCCTCGACGTCGTCGCGCAGCGGATCCCCCTCGTGCAGCCGTTCGAGCACGAGGTCGCAGTGTCCGAGCACCGACGTGATGACATTGTTGAAATCGTGCGCGACCCCGCCCGCGAGCCGCCCCACCGCCTCCATCTTCTGCGCCTGCCGCAGCCGCTTCTCGCTCTCCTCGAGTTCCCGCTGCGCCCGCAGCTGTTCGGTGACGTCGCGTCCGTGCACCACGACCCCGCTCAGACCGGCGTCGTCGGTCTCGGGCAGGCGGTTGCCGCGAAGCTCGAACCAGCGCCAGCTGCCGTCGGCGTGTCGCAACCGGATCGGCGCTCCGGGCTCGCCTTCGTCACCGGCGCACCAGGCGTCGAGCTGACGCTCGAACCGCCCCCGGTCCTCGGGCGCGACGGCATCGACGACGCGCGCGCCGGTTGCCTGCTGCGGAGAGCAGCCGAGAAGCCGCTCGACCGACGCGCTCGCGAAGCGGACCACGCCGGCGCAGTCGAGCACGACCACGAGGTCGAGCGCGTTGTCGATCAACGAACGATAGTAGCGCTCGCGTCGCCGCAGCTCGTCCTCGGCCCGCTTGCGTTCGGTGACGTCCTCGAGCAGACCGTCGATCAGCGGCTCGCCCGCGGAGCCGAGCCCGAGCGACTCGGTCACCGACACCCAGATGCGCTCCCCGTCGGGTCGAAGCAGCGGAATCTCGGCGAGCCGCACCTGCCCCCGACGGTGCAACTCGCTCTGTAGCCGCTCCACGACCTCGGCGTCGAATCCGCTCGCGTGCAGCGCGTATCCCACCGCCGCCTGCTGCGACGGCAGTCCGAGGATGCGGGCGAAGCCCTGGTTGGCCTCGATCACCACGCCGTCGAAGCGTGCGCGGAACACCCCCACCCGCAGCTGCTCGAGCAGCGCCCGCAGCCGCATCTCCACCCAGCTCGCCCGCCGCAGACTCGAGGCGCGCTCGAGCGCCTGCCGGATCGCCGCGACCAGGCTCGGCACGTCGTCACCCGACGGCGCCACGAAGGCGTCAAGCCCCTCGCGCACCGCGTCCACGACCACCGCCTCGTCGCCGGGCTCGGCGAGCAGCAGCACGGGGCACTCGGCGTCGTGCTGCTTGACCTGCGCCACCCACGACGCGCAGGCCTGCGCGGCCTCCCTCGCGAGCACGACGACGAGATCGAACACCGCGTCCTCGAGTTGCGGGGCGAGCTGCTCGGGTGTGCACACCGACACCTGCGGCTGCGTCTGTCCGAGGGCCCGGAGAGCCGCGCGCAACGTGTCGAGTCGGCAACCGACCTCGCGCCCCACGACCAGTACGTGCCCTGCCCCGCGCCGCGGCCACGCGTCGGCCTGGCCGTCTCCGGATCGCCCGGTCCGCTGCACCGCCTCCTCCCTTCTCCCCCTCCACGCCCTCGCAAGGACACACCGAGCGACCAACTTGCCCGACCGCCCCCGATTTCGCAACCCGCCGACCCAAAAAAGGCCCGCGCATGATGGCAGCGCCGCGGTGGCGACGCGCCCCGACGCCAGGAGCACGCAAGCAGGCCGCAGGCGCGAGCTGCCCCTTGGGCGCGAGCGCAACCGTTCGGTACACTTGGAGGCGCGCGCGAGCCCGAGCAGGGACGGCTGTGGCGGTCTCGGCGGCCCGCGCCGCAATCCACGACCGGTCCCGGGACCACGCGATGGCCGACGACAACGAACTGCAGCGCCAGCTCCGGCAGCTCACCGAAGTCGGGATCGCGCTCACCGCCGAGCGCGACATCGATCGGCTGCTCGACCGTATCCTGACCGAGGCGCGGCGGCTCACGCGTGCCGAGGCCGGGACACTGTACGTGCGCGAGGGCGATCGGCTGCGGTTCGCCGTCGTGCAGAACGAGCGCCGTCCCGAGCTTGCCCGTGCGGCCCACGCCGCGGCGCAGCTCCCTCCGATCCCGATCTCGGCCTCCTCGCTCGCCGGCTGGGTCGCCTGCTCGGCCAC
>RFJN01000333.1 GCA_003694875.1 Planctomycetota bacterium
CTCGAACCCGGTGCCATGTCCTCGCAGCGCCACTGGCACGCGAACGAGGACGACTTCGTCTACGTCGTGCGCGGACCGATCACCCTCATCACCGACGAGGGCGAGCAGGAACTCACCGGCGGCATGGTCGCCGGCTTCCCCGCCGGCGTGCCCAACGGACACCGCCTCGTCAATCGCTCCGACCGAGCCGTGCACTGTCTCATCGTCGGCACCCGAGCGCCCGAGGAGGTGGCCGAGTACCCGGACATCGACCTGCCCGCCATCAAGGCCAACGGCGTCTACCGATTCACGAACCGGGCCGGCGAACTCCTCTCGGAGTCGCCGGCGCCGCCGCCACCGGATGCTCCCGCCTAGAGTCCTGCATGCGGGTTGCCCCCTCGGTGTGCGCGGCATCGGGTCTCGGTGCGCGTTTGTCATCCGCCCGCGGCCCGGGCCGCAGGCATGCTTCGAGCGCAGGACGCGGTTTGGCCTGGCGGAACGCGCGGCGCCGTCGCGAGAGCGCCCTTGTGCAGTGCAGGTCTGCGGGGCACGTGGATCTCGTGCAGGCTGGCCGCGCAGCGCAACGCCGGGAGAAAGCAGGAGCCGGACAGGCGCAGAGCCGGCATCGAGAGCGTGACGCCTGTCCTGCGGGCCTGCGCGACGGGGACGCGGCGAACGCGACGCCAGCGGCGCCGCAGGGCGCGGATTCCGAGCGCTGCGGCGTCCGGGACCGGGGCGCGCCGGAGCGCGTGGTGGCGCGGCGAGCTCCCTCGCAGGCGCTAGCGCGGCGTCGAGCGAGCGCTGCTCTCGTCGCTGTTCGCTCCGTCCGGCGCCCCGGCGTCGGTGATCGCGCGGCGAAGCCTGCCAGCGATCCGCTCCAGCTCGTCCCGCGAGAAATCGCCCACGATCCAGAGGCGGTCCTCCAGCGAGCCGAGGACGCGCGGCGCGCTCACAATCTCGTCGCCGAGCACGATCGCTGCCACCTCGCCGCGGTGCGCACGGCTGAAGGCGCGCATGCGATCCGCCGCCTCGGGCGCGAGACGGAGCGCGATCACACCGCTGCCCGCCCGGTCGCGCTCGATCGTCACCGCGCGAAGCAGCGGCGCCAGCTCGACCGCATCCTCGTTGTCGAGCAGGACCGCGACCGACGCGCCCTCGCTCGTCGTCTCCACGCCGACGTCGTGGCGGTTGCGGCTCGCGTCGTACTCGCCGCGCTTCTTCTGCGCGAGCAGCGCACGGATGCGCGCCTGGACCGCCGGATCCTGCCTCTGCCACGCGCGCCAGTCGGATCGATCCCGACTTCCGTGCACGATCGTGAGCGCGAGCCGGACGGGCGACGGCGACGGTTGCTCGGCCGCGGCCGGAAGCGGCGCGCAGCTCGCAAGCGACAGCACGATCACCGAGACGGAAAGAAGCCGTGCTTCGAAGACGGAGCGGCCAGGCAGCGCGACTTCGCCCGAACGACGCATGGACCACCCTCCCGCTGCACCTCGTACCGGGTGATACGACAGCCGTGCGAGCAGCGCACAACCCGGGGGGGGGAGGCGGATCGGGCTTGCTCGCCGGTATGCGGCGCCCCGCCGGTGTCGCTGTCGTCTCTAGACTTGCCGCCTCGCACGATCGCAGCGCCGTCGTCCCTCCTCGGCGCGACCCTGAGCCGGCGAACCCGAGGCAGGGCGCGCCCGGTGCCGCGCGGGCCGTTCTCACTCCCCCGCCGTCTCGGGCTGCAGGCACGCCTCGAGCGCGGGACGCAGTTCGGGGTGGCGGAAGACGTAGCCCGTCGCGAGCGCGCGCTCGGGCAGCACGCGCTGCGAGGCGGTGAGCAGCTCGCTCATCTGCCCCAGGGCGAGCCGCAGCGCGAAGCGGGGGACGGGCAGCAGCGCGGGGCGGCCGAGCACCGAGGCGAGGGTGCGGGTGAACTCGGCGTTGGTGACCGGATTCGGAGCGACGACGTTCAGCGCCCCGGCGAGCTGCTCTTCGCGCGCTGCCTGCAGATACAGCCCCACGACGTCCTCGACAGCGATCCACGACATCCGCTGCCGCCCCGAGCCGATCCGACCGCCGAGCCCGAGACGGAAGACCGGCAGCATGCTCGCAAGCGCGCCCCCCTCCGGCGCCAGCACGATGCCCGTGCGCATGGTCACCACCCGCACCCCGTGCGCCTCGGCCGCCACGGCCTCGGCCTCCCACGCGCGGCAGACCTCGGCGAGAAAGCCCTCGCCCGGCGCCGACGCCTCGGTCAGCACCTCGTCGCCGCGATCGCCGTAGATCCCGATCGCCGAGGCGGAGATCAGCGCGCGCGGTCTGTGCGCGAGCTGCGCAAGGGCGTGCACGAGCGCGCGGGTGCCGAGCACGCGGCTGTCGCGGATCCGCCGCCGGCGCTTCGCCGTCCAGCGTCCCGCCCCGACCGGCTCGCCCGCGAGGTGCAACACCACCTCGATCCCCTCGAACGCCTCCGGGGGCGGAGGCGCGGGCGGCGACCAGGCGAACGCGCGAACACCGAGCGCAGCCTCGGCGCGGGCGGGATCGCGGCTGAGCACCACCGGCTGTTCGAGTGCGGCCACGAGCCGGCGACCGATCAGGCCCGTTGCTCCGGTGATCAGCGTCTTCATGCGCCCGCCTC
>RFJN01000334.1 GCA_003694875.1 Planctomycetota bacterium
CCGCCCACCTGGCTCGCCTGCGGACTCTCCGGGCAGCGCGCCTTGAGTTCGCGATAGAAGGCCGCCGCCTCGTCCTTGCGCCCCTCGGCCTCGAGCAGCTTGCCGGCGCGCAGCAGCGCCTCGGCGTAGGCGCCGGGCGCGCCGGCGTAGTAGATCGCCACGCGCCGGTAGACCATGAGCGCACGCCGCCGGTCGTCGCCGCGACCGCGCTTCTCGTACGCCTTGCCGAGGTTGACGAACGCGCCGGCGGCCGACTGCGCGCTCGTTCCCTTGCCGCTGCGGGCGAGTTCCTCGTAGAAGCGGATCGCCTCGTCGTAGTCGCCCTTCGCCACGAACGCCTCGCCCTTGGCGGCCTGCGCCGCCCCGAGGATCTCGCCGAAGCCCTTGCGCGTCTTCGCGAACTGGATCACCGGCTCGAGCTGCTGCAGGGCGTCGGTGTACTTGCCCTGCGCGAGCAGCGCCCGACCGAGCCCGAGCTTGCCCCACATCTCCCAGTACTCACCATACTTGCGGTCGGCGAGTCGCTGGAAGGTGGCCTCGGCGTCGCTTGCGCGGTCCGCCGCGAGCTGCGCCTGCCCGAGCGCCCGGAGTGCGCGCGGCTCGAGCACGTGATCGGGGTTGTCGGCGAGAAAGCGCTCGAGGGTCGTGATCGCCCGCTCTGCGGCCGTCCGGTCACCCGCGGCCGCCGCGCGCGAGAGTGCCTCGCCGATCCGCACCGTGGACCAGCTCGGTACCCAGTCGGGCCCACCCGCCGCGAGCGCGGCCTCGTATTGCTGTACCGCGCTGCGGAACTGCCCCGCGCGCAGCGCCGCCTCCCCCGCGGCGAACGCCGCGGGAGCGTCACCGTGCTCGATCCAAAGCAGACCGCGGGGATCGACCCGGTCGCCACCGCGCACACGCACCTGCTTCGTGTTCGCCTCGACGATCCCGTCCACCACCCGCGTCGAGCCGTCGACGAACACGAGCGTGTCCTTGGCGCTCGCGGTCGCCGCACACCACAGCGCCGCGGCGAACACGACCGCACGCCTGCCCCGGCGCCTCGCCGAGCTGCCCATCACAGTCCACCCTCCCGCTTCGCCCGCTCCATGAGCGTGCGGAACCGCTCCCGCAGCTTCTTCGGAAAGCGCTCGATCCGTCGGATCTCGCTGCGCGGCACCGACACCGTCTCGCCCTTGCGGGTGCGCACCACCACCGCGTCGTCTCGCTCCTCGATGATCGTGCCCGTCACGTCCGGTCCGAGCTTGCGCGCCACGAGATCGTCGAGCGCCCCCGTCTCGAACATGGGCTGGATCTGGCTGTAGACCCAGCGCCACTGCTTGAGCGCGAGCCGGATCTCGAGCTGGCGCGCGGCCGCCTCCTTGTCCGCCACGTAGTAGGTCACCGGCGGCAGCCGATAGGTAGCAACCATGTCGTTCCAGCCCCGCTCGCCGAGGGTGTCGAGCACCTGCCAGTACGCGTCGTGCGCCTCGTTGAGGCGCCCGAGCAGCCGTGCATCACCGCTGTTCTTCCACTTGCGGTACAGCGCCTCGTCGAGCGTGCGCGCATACAGGAACTCACTCGTCGCGTCGCTTCCCGCCGCCTCGAAGCGCTCGCGCGCCTTGTCGAGCTGCTCGAGTGCCATGTCGGGCTTGCCGGTACCCACGAGTGCCGCCGCGTACTCCACCCGCGTGTACGCGTCGGCGAGTTGCTCGCGCTGCTTCGCGCCGAGCTTGCCCGCGTCCACGAGCGCGACCGCCCGTCCGAGCACCTCGGCCGCCTTCGCCGACTCGCCCGCGCGCAGGAGCAGTCCGCCCACCCAGGCGAGCTGCCCGAAGCTCGCCTTGTCGTTCGCCTTCACCCAGCGTTCGAGATAGCCCGAGGCCTTGCGCAGCGCGCGCCCCGCCGCGTCGGTCTGTCCCGCCTTGGCAAGCTCCTGCGACAGCGTGGCGTATGCGTCTCCGATCTCGAACGCGGCAAAGGGCAGATCGTCCGCGTCGGGGAAGTCGGCCGCGAGCTGTGCGAGCCGCCGCTCGGCCTCGCCGAGCCACTTCCAGCGCTCCTCCGGGCTCTTCTTGCGCGCGGCAAGTTGCACCGCGCAGTGCACCATCTGCGCCAGCGCCTTGTCGCGATACACGCGGTCGCTCGCGAGCGGGCCGTCGAAGACCTTGAGCCGCTCCAGGGCGCGCCGGTAGTCCTGCTCGGTCTTGTCGTTGCCGTCGGAGTCGATCAGCGCGAGGAAGTAGGCGGCTGCCGCCTGCGCGCCGGCGTCGCCGTGCTCCTCGCCGTAGCGCAACGCCTTCTCGAGCGCCGCGCGCGCCTTCTCGAGGTGGCGTTGCGCCCGCCGTTCGGAGCGCTCCGCGCGCGCCGCGCGGTACCAGCAGTAGCCCGCGTTGGCGATCGCCTTGCCGTAGAAGTCCACCGGCTGCCGCTTGCCGTCGACCTCGATCTCGGGCTCGACCTTCTCGAACTCCTGTGCCGCCTCCACGTAGCGGCCGAGCCGCTGCGACTCGACACCGCGGTTGTACTTGATCTTCTCGACCGCGATGCCGGTGAGCGAGCGCTGCATGTCGTCGGTCACCTCGTCCGCGAGCCGCTTGAAGAACCCCTTGCCGTCGGCCTTCTCCAGATCGAGGAAGCGCTGCTTGGCGAGCCGCATGGCGAGATCGGCGTTCGGCGCACCGGGGAACATGCGATACAGCCCCTGGTAGGCGAGCGCGGCGTCGACCGGCCGGCCGAGCCGGTCGTAGGCCGTCGCGAGGTCGACGAGCGCCTTCGGGCCCCAGGTCTCGCGCTCGGCGTCGGTCGCCGCCGCCGCCAGCACCCCCTTGAGCGCCCAGGTCGCCTTCTCGAACTGCCGCTTGAAGATGAAGCCCTGTCCCGCGCGGTACTGCAGCGGCGCGGGGAAGAAGCCGGTGTAGCCCTCCGAGATCTCGGCGAGTGTCTTGGCGGCCGACACGCCGTAGGGATCGATGTCGTAGCCGGGGATGATCTTCTTCGAGCGCATGGAGGCCTCGAGCACCACGGCCACCGCGCGCGCCGCCTCGTCGTAGCGACCGAGTCCCGCGAGCGCCTTGGCGTAGACCAGCGTCGCCAGCTTGCCGAAGTGGGTCTTCTTCCCCTCCGGGAAGCGCTGCTCGAGGTCCTTCCACACCTCGACCGCCTGGTCGTACTGGCCCGCGCGCACGTGCGCGGTCAGCAGCCAGTAGTACGCCTCCGCCTTGGCGTCGGCGACGAAGCTCTCCATCTCCTTGCGCAGCCGCGGATCGGGCGACTCGAACGGCACCTCGACCTCGATCGCGTCGGTGAAGGTGAGTGCTGCGTCCTCATTCTGCCCGAGCTCGAGCTGCGCCTTGCCCAGACCGAGGAACGACAGCACCTGCAGGTTGAAGAAGTCGCCCCGCTCGTCGAAGAACGCCTGGTACCGGTCGCGCGCCTTCGTGAACGCCTCCTTGCGCCGCTCGTCGTCCTTGCCGAGCGCCTTGCCGTAGCTGAACAGCGCGCTCGCGTACAGGTACTCGGCGAGATCGCGCTTGTAGCGCAGGTCCTCGGACGCCTTGTTGCCCGCCTTGTCGACGCGCTGGTTCAGATCGGCGATCACCGCCTCGAACTGGCCGAGCACCTCGTCGAAGATCGAGACCGCGGCCTCCCGGTCCGCCTTCGCCTTCTCCGGATCCTGCTCGTTCTCCGCCTCCGCGAGCCGGCTCTCCGCCTCACGCACCCGCACCTGCAGCTTCTCGAGGTCGGCGATCGCGGACATCGCGTGGGTGGGGTACTTGCGCTTGAGCTCGTCGATCAGCTGCGCCATCTCCTCGAGCAGCTGCGGCGCCTGCGCCGGGTTCTCGCGCGCTCGCTTCTTGAGGATGCGTGCGAGCAGGTACCCCGCGTCCCCGCGCACCTTCTCGGGATAGCGCGTGCTCGCCTCGATCCGCCGCGCCTCCTTCTCCGCGAGATCGGTGAAGCCGCGCTCGAGCAGCACGCGGGCGAACTCCGCGTCCCGACTCGACTGCGCGTGCGCCCCCTGCGGCGCGACACCCCAGCCCGCGACCACGAGCGCCAGGAGGAGCAGGCTCCCGGCGCGGCTGCCAGCGTTCGCAGGACGAACGAATCGGCTCCCCATGCGTCCACTCCCGTCGTGTTCCGAAGTCACCCACGGCAGCGGGTACCGCCCCCGCGGGCCTCCGTTATACCCGGCCCGGCGGCGGGCGGTTCCCCGGAGCGCGCCTCAGCGCATGAGTTCGGGCGTCTCGTCGTCGTTGAAGCGACGACGCTCCTCCTCCCGCGCGATCGTGATGTGCACCGTCATGAGCACGATCAGGCTGCGCTTGAAGTCGGTGTAGCCCTTCTTCTCGAGCAGGTTGCCGAGCAGCGGAATGTTGCGCGCTCCCGGGATGCCGGCCCAGAACTCCTGCTCGAGGAAGTTCTTGAGACCGCC
>RFJN01000335.1 GCA_003694875.1 Planctomycetota bacterium
CCCGTGCGCATGCGGGTGGCGAGTTCCCGCGAGGCGACCGCGACCGTGATCGCGTGCTCCCACAGCCGCTCGATGAAGCGGCCGAGCGCGGGATCGGCCACCACGTACAGCTCGCGCGACAGGATCGCGAGCACGTAGTCGCGCAGGTTCGCCATGCCGAGCCGCGCGATCGCCTGCTGCACCGTGCGCGCCTCGACCCGGCCGCGATAGAGCACCGAGTTCGCGAGCTTGAGCAGCTTGGTCGCGAGCACCGGATCGCGCTCCACCACCGCCGCGATCTCGGGCGCCCCGGCGTTCTCGTCGCGCGCCATGCGCTCGACCTTGAGCACGACGTCGGGCAGCGCGGGCAGCTTCAGGCGATTGGATTCGAGATCCTGCCGCAGCCGTGCGGTCAGCTTCGCGACCGCCGAGTCCATGCGGGAGCGGACCTGCTCGAACCGCAGCCTCCCCGCCACCCCGCAGTCACAGGAGATCACCGCCTGCTCGAGCGGCACGTCGAGCACAGGCACCTCGAGGCGGGCCGAACAGCCCGGACAGGTGAGCCACACGTCGGATGCGTCCTTTCATGTCGTGAAGCCGGCGAGGCGCTCGATGACCGCGAGCGGGCGCGGACGGACGGTGCGCGGCACGCGGCGCAGCACCTCCTCGAGCGTGGTCCTCCCCTGCACCGCCTTCATGATGCCATCTTCGAGCAGCGTCACAAGGCCCGCCTCCTCGAGCCCGATCCGACGCAGTCCGTGCGTCTGCTCCTTGCGCAGCACCGCGTCGCGCAGCGGCGCGTTGAGCACGAGCAGCTCGAACAGTCCCACCCGTCCGCGGTAGCCCGTGCCGTCGCACGCCGCACAGCCGCGACCGTGCACGAGCCGGCGGCCGCGGAAGTAGTCCGCCTCGAGGCCGAGCCGCTCGAGGTCGCGCTCGCCGACCGGGATCTCGGCCTTGCACTGCGCGCACACCTTGCGCACGAGCCGCTGCGCCACGATCCCCACGATCGCCGACGAGACGAGAAACGCCTCGAGGTCCATGTTGAGCAGCCGCACGAGCCCGCCCACGCTGTCTTCGGTGTGCAGGGTGGTCAGCACCTTGTGGCCGGTCAGCGCCGCCTCGATCGCGGTATCGGCCGTCTCGACGTCGCGCACCTCGCCGATCACGATCACGTCCGGATCCTGGCGCACGATCGCGCGCAAGCTGCTCGCGAACGTGCGACCGGCGCGCGGCGAGACCTGGCACTGCGTCACGCCCGGCAGCTGGTACTCGACCGGGTCCTCGACGGTGACGATCCGCAGCCGCTCGTCGCACAGGGTGGCGAGCGAGCTGTACAGCGTCGTCGTCTTGCCGCTGCCGGTCGGACCGGTGGCGATCACCACCCCCTGCAGCGGCAGCAGCACCTCGTCGAGATAGCGCTGCTGCACCGCCGGCGCCATGCCGAGCTGCGCGAGCGACGGGACGGTCTCGCACTTGCGCAGCAGCCGCATCACGACCGCCTCGCCGTGCACCGTCACGAAGAAGCTCACGCGCACATCGAGTTCCTGCCCGTCGTAGCACAGCCGCATGCGCCCGTCCTGGTGCCGCAGCCGGTCGCAGACGTCCGAACCCGACAGCACCTTGAAGCGCGCCGCGAGCCGACGGTGCAGCTCGAGCGGCAGGTCGCTGTGGTGCTGCAGCACCCCGTCGATCCGGAACCGGATCCGGCTCCGGTCGTGCAGCGGTTCGATGTGGATGTCGCTCGCGCGTGCCTCGAGCGCGCGGCGCACGATCGCGTCCGCGAGCGCGACCACGCGCTCGCCCTCCTGCGCCCCCGCGGCGGCCGAGGACCGCGCTCGGTGCGCGTCGCTGCCCTCGCCCTCCTCCCCCGGAGCGAGTCGGGCGCGCGGTCCCGAATCCTCGAGCATCCCGGAGCCGAGTCGCGTGAGCACGTCCGCGATCGCCTCCGGATCGGCGCCCGCCACCTCGAGCTCCCGCACCCCGAAGACCTGCAGCATGTCGCGCCGCTGCGCGGGATCCCACGGCCGGCCCGACGCCACGCTGAGTCGTCGCTGCTCGCGCGCGATCGGCAGCACCCGCCGCGTGAGCAGATAGCGCAGCGCGATCCCCTCGAGCAGCTTCGGGTCGACCATGCGCGGATCCACGCGAACGAACGGCCAGCCCGCCGCCTCGCAGACGGTGCGCACGAGTTCGCCGGGCGGCAGGACACGCTGTTCGAGGAGTCGGTCTACGAGGGGGCGCCGGTCGCGCTCGGCGTCCTGCAGCACGCGTTCGAGCACGTCCACCGCGATCCGGCCGCGCTGCCACAACAGTTCCCCGACCAGCCGCTGCGGTCCGTGGCGCCGAAAGATCTCCTGCAGCGTCTCGCGGCGCACGAACCCGAGTTCGACGAGCACGTCCCCGATCCAGGTCGGGGTCGCGATCTTGTTGCGCACCCGTTCGGCGCGCGCGAGCTGCTCGGCTTCGATCTCCCCCGCCGCGAGAAGCAGCGCCCCGAGCCCGTCGCCACGCGCGGTCACCGCGGTGAGGGGGACGGTGCTCGAGTGCGCGACGTCGAGGGGGCGGGCCATCGGGGTACGCTCCTAGCGCATGAAGTCCATGATCGAGAGTCGCAGGGCGCGCGCGCCGACCTGCAGCGCGCGTTCGAGCGCGGTCTGCCGCTGCTGGAAGGCGGCGATCGTGTCGACGAGATCGACGTCCTCGCTCTCGGACCGCAGCGTCTCGAGCCGCAGACGCTCGGCCGCGATCTGCTCGCCGACCGACGCGATCGCGCTGCGACGCACCCCGAGTTCGGCCACCGCGGCCGTCACGCCGGCGTGCACCCGCTCGAGGTCACCGAGCCGCGCTCCGATCTGTTCGAGCTGCTCCGACACCTCGCCGCTCGTCCTGCCCTCGAGGGCATCCCGCAGCTCGATCAGCGTCCCGAACACGTCGAGGCTCCCGGGGTGCTCCACCGTCTCGCTGCCCGCCACCCGCACCGCGCGGGTGTCCACGTGCAGCCGACTCCCATCCCCACTGTGTTCGACCGTCTGCGATTCGCTGAAGGCAATCGGCACGGTGCTCGCTCCACCGTCGAGCGAAAGCGTCCCGTCGCCCCCGAGCGCGACGGTCCCGCTGAAGCCCGGCGTCACGTGGCGCACATCGAGCGAGACGCGCTCGCCGGACGGCCCCTCGAGCACGACGTCGTCCGCACCTGCGGTGTCCACCGTCACGGCCTCGCCCCCGTCGAGCGCGAGTTCCACACGCGATCCGTCCCCGAGCGGGCTGACGTCGCGCACCGCGAGCACGTGCGCCCCGAGTGGTCCGAGGATCGTGTCGTCCGCCGCGCTCGCGCCCGGCGCGATCCCCGAGACGCTGTCGCCGCCGCCCGGCCCGGCCTCGTCGCCCACGCGCGTCCTGGTATGCGCCACGACAAGCGTCTGGCGCCCCACGCCCGTGTCGGCGCTGGCGGCGAACGAGGGGCGCGCCCCCGTGTTCCCCGTATAGACGGGCAGTTGCCGCTCGGTCTGCCCGAAGACCTCGGAGGCGAGCAGGCCCCCCGCCACGGTGAGCTGCGCGCCGACCTGGCGGCGGTCGGCGGGCTGCTCGGCCACGTAGCGCACCGCCACGATCCGCCCCTCGGCGTCGCGTTCCACCTCCACCGGCGGCGCCGCGTCGTCCGCGCCGCCGAACAGGTAGCGGCCGTCGAGCTGGGCGTTGGCCGCCGCGACGAGTTCCTCGAGGATCCCGTCGACCTCCCTGGCGTCGGCGATCCGGTCCTCGGGCGCGTACGTCGCGTTGGCGCCGGCGACCGCGAGTTCGCGCGCGCGGATCAGCCGGTCGCTCACGTAGCGCAGCTTGTCCTCGCTCACCCCGAGCCGCGCGTCGAGTTCGGCGCCGGTCGCGGCGAACGCATCGAGGCGTTCGAGCGCGGCGCGCACCCCGACGAGCCGCGCGGTGGCGTAGGGATCGTCGGCGGGCCGCGTCACACGGCGTCCGGTCGAGAGCTGGCGCTGCACGTGTGCGAGCGAGCGCGCCGCGCGCGCGACGTCGATCTGCACCTGCCGGTAGGCGGTGCCCGATCCCACGCGAAACGTCATGTCGCTCCCCTCCCCGGACGCTGCCCTCAGCGCACCATGTTCATGACGGTGGTGAGCATGTCGTTGACGACGGTCACGTAGCGCGCGGCCGCCTCGTAGGCGCGCTGCATCTCGGCGAGCCGCACCATCTCCTCGTCGACGTTGACGCCCGCGACCCCGTCGCGCTCCGCCTCGAGGGCGTCCATGACCGCCGACTGCGCCTCGAGCACCTCGCCGCTGCGCCGCGCCTCGGTGCCCACCCGCGCGAGCAGGCGACCGAAGTGCTCGTGCACCGTCGCGCCGCCGAGCCCCTCGAGCGGCTGCCCCTCCACCGCCACGAGCCGGTCGAGGTTCGACCCGTCGCCCGAACGGCCGCTGCGCCCGACGGCGAGAACGGCCGGATCGGAGCGAATGCGCTCGTCGACCGCGAGATCGAGCGCCCCCTCGCCCTCGAGCAGCCCGCCCACCCCGAGCGCCGCGAGCGTTCCGGTGGTGTCGGGCTGCGCGGTGCGCACGAGCTCACCGATCACCGCACCGTCGGTGGGCAGCTCACCCGCGCCGACGCGCACGAGCAGCCCGTCGCCGAGATCGATCGGCTCTCCGGGCGCGTAGCCGAGGCCCACGTCGGCGCTCGCGACGACGTCGCCCGCGGCGTCGCGCAGCTCGATCGACAGGGGCGACGCCACGCCCACCTCGCCGCTGCCGCGCACCACCACCTGCAGCGTGTCGTTGCTCTCGCCGGTGTACTGCCCCTCGAAGGTGAGCGGCACCGGAGAGGCGGGAGCGCCCGGCGGCGGCGACAGACGGCCTGCGAAATCGAAGCGCTTGCCGTGGTCGGCCACGAGCTGCAGTCGCCCGGTGCCGTCCACCACCGCCTGCAGCCCATCGATCCCGTCGAGACGCGCCGCCACGTCGCGCAGCGAGTCGGTCGCGGGGTCGATCGCGATCCGCGACGTCTCGATCGCACCGCTCGCCTCGTCGGTCACGCTCACCGTGAGCGTGCCGGCCTCGATCGGCGGCGCGAGCCCCGCTTCAGCGAGCGTCGCGTCGGGATCGGTGACCGCCGCCGAGGCGCGCAGCGTCGTGTAGCCGCCGCCCACCGGCAGGCCGGTGGCGTGCACCCCGTTGAGCGCGAGTCGCAGTTCGCCCGCGAAGTCGTCGAGATCACGCATCGCCGCCGAGACGTCCTGCTCGAATGCGGTCAGAAGCCCGTGCAGCCGTCCGCCCCGCACGGTCAGCGCCACCGGTTCGCCGGCCCCGGTCACCTGCAGCTCGAGCCGATCGACCTCGGGGCGGGTCAAGGCGATCGAGCGCGCCCGTGGACCCGACACCAGCAGCGTGCCCCCCGCCCGGACCGTCACCATGCCGAGCCGGTCGTCGCGCACGTCCACGTCGACGATCTCCGCGAGTTCGCGCAATCGCCGATCACGCTCGTCGAGCAGATCGTTGGGGCTCGATCCGTCGAGACTCGCCGCGCCGATCTGCTCGTTGAGCGAGGCGATCTGTTCGAGCAAGTCGTTCGCGCGCGCGGTCACGTCCTGCGCCTCGCCCGCGATCGCCTCGCGCATGGACAGCAGCGTCTCGGCCTGCTCGCGCACCGCGCCGGTGAACAGATCGAGCTTGGCGAGCGCGTCCGAGCGCAGCGCCGGATCGGACGGATCGTTGGCGAGCCCGCGCAGGGCACCGAAGACGTCGCCGAGCCGGCTCGGGATCTCGGCCTTGCCGTCGGGGGCGAGCAGCTGCTCGAGTTCGCGCAGCGTGCCGTCGCGGCGCTCCGCACTCGCGAGCACGCCGGAGCGTTCCCGGATCCGGGAGGCGAGCAGCGCGTCGGTGCTGCGGGTGATCGCGCGCACCTCGACGCCGGTGCCGACGTAGCCTCCGCCCACCTTCGACACCGCGGGAAGGCTCGGGGCCTGCTCGGCGCGCTGGCGCGAATAGCCCTCGGTGGTGGCATTGGCGATGTTGTGACCGATCACGTCCATGGCCCGCTGGTGGGCGAGCAGGGCCCGCAGCCCGATCTCGAGCGACCCCATGGCTCAGGCCTCCGCCCGCACGCGACCCGGCGCCGCGGCACGCTCGCACCGGCCGCCACGCCCGTAGCCGCCGGGATCGGCGCCGCGGCTCAGGATTGCGAGGATCTCACCGTTGACGTGCAGCATCTGCGTCACGACGAAGGCGAGCCGACGGGTGAGACGCACCGCCTCGCGGGTGCGCTCGTGCACGAGCCGCTCCGCCTCGCGCAGCCGCTGTCCCTCGGGGTCGGGACACGCCATGGCGCAGGCACGCAGCTCGGCGTACGACCGTCCCCACTGCGCCTGCAGACGGTGGCGTGCCGCCTGCTGCCGGGCGCCGAGTTCGCAGGCGGCTCCGAGCGCGTGTACCGCCTCGGTGAGCGCTGCCGGATCGGGCTGCCCGGCGCACGACAGCACCCGCTGCACCGCCTCGATCAGCGTCTCGAGGTCGCTGCGCTGCTGCTCGAGCCAGCGCGCGAGCACCTCGCTCTCCCGTACCGCGTTCACGGCCGCACCTCCTCCCGGTCGGGGTCTTCGGCGCCGCGGCCGCGCAGGCGTGCCGCGACCAGGTCGCCGAGACCGATCCCTCCCCCTCCCGAGATCGCATCTGCGAGGGCCGTGTCGAGCAGGCTCCCGTAGATGCCCTTGCCGGGCAGCGAGCCGCCGAGGCCTGCGCCGCCCCCCTCGCCGTCGAGCGACATGGTCTTGCGCAGCTGGCTGACCACGAGGCGCAACAGCAGGTTCTCGAACATGCGACCGGCCTCGGCCGCCCGATCGGGCGACGAGGCGGCTTCGGCGCGGCCGGGCTGTCGAACGGGCGCCGGACCGGGTGGGCGCGCAGCGGAGATGTCCATGTCACATGATCTCCAGTCGTGCCCGCAGCGCGCCGGCGCGTTCGATTGCCTGGAAGATCGCGATGATGTCGCGCGGCGTGCCGCCGAGCGCGTTGAGCGCGGCGGCGAGATCGCCCACCGTCGTCGTGCGGCGCAGGATCACGAAGTGGCTGCCCTGCTCGGCCGCCTTGACCTGGGTGCGCGGCAGCACCTCGGTGCTGCCGCCGCTGAGCGCGGGCGGCTGCGAGGCGACCGGGGTCTCGGTCACGGTGACCGTCAGGTTGCCGTGCGAGATCACGACGGTGCCGATCTCGACCCGCTCACCCGCGACGATGGTGCCGGTCCGCTCGTTGATCACGACCTTGGCGGGGGTGTCGGGTTCGACCTCGAGATCGAGCAACTTCGCGACGAACGGGACCGCGCGCCGCTCGCGCAGCGTCTCGGTGGGCAGCAGCACCTCGATCGCGGCCGCGTCGAGCGCACGCGCCGAGGCGCCGACCTGCTCGGTGACCGCGGCCGCGACCCGCTCCGCCGTCCGGAAGCTGGGGGTGCGCAGCAGCAGGCGCACCCGGCCGTCGGCGGCCACGAGGTGCATGGGCACCTCGCGCTCCACGAGCGCGCCGCCGGGGATCCGGGCGACGGTGGGGTGGTTGCGCTGCGCGCTCGCGCCCTGCCCGCCGAACGAGAACCCGCCCACGCTGAGCGAGCCCTGCGCCACGGCGTAGACCTGCCCGTCGGCGCCCTCGAGCGGCGCCTGCAGAAGCGTGCCGCCGAACAGGCTCTTCGCGTCGCCGATCGTCGAGAGGTTCACGTCGATCCGTTGCCCGGGTCGGGCGAACGGCGGCAGCGTCGCGGTGATGAGCACCGCCGCCACGTTGTCGCTCTTGACGTCCCGCTGCGTGACCCGCAGGCCGAGCCGCCGGTAGACGTTGGCGAGCATCTGCTTCGAGGCCGGCGAACGGTCTCCGGTCCCGTTGAGCCCGACCACGATGCCGATTCCGTAGATCTGGTTGTCGCGCACCCCGTCGATATCGACGAGTTCTGCAAGGCGTGCGGCGTGCGCCGACGGCGCACCGAAGCCGAGTGCTGCCGCGCACACCAGCCCCAGCACCGCCCACCGGCGGGAGCCTGCGATCGCTGCGCTGGTCATGTCCACCGTCCTCCCCGTCCGTCAGAACGGCCACAGGTTGTCGATGATGAAGTGCACGATCTGGCCCACGACACCGCGTTCGGTCGTGCGCGTGTCGGGGCCGTCACCGATCAGGCGCACGCTCGCGTTGGCGACGTTCTCGCTGAGCACGACGTTGTCGGTGGTGACATCGAGCGGTCGCACGATACCGGTCACCACCATGACGCGCTCCTGGTTGTCGACGGTGACGGTGTGCCGGCCCTCGACGACGAGGTTGCCATTGGGCTGCACGTCGACGACCGTCACCGCGAGCCGCCACTCCATGGTGGCGTCGCGCGCCACGCTCGCCGAGCCCTTGAAGCC
>RFJN01000336.1 GCA_003694875.1 Planctomycetota bacterium
ACCTTCCGGCCCGAGATCCAGCAGTACTTCATCGAGTCGGACGTCGACGCGCACCCGATCGAGCGCGAGTTCCGCGCCCTCGTCTACCAGCGCGCGAAGGGGGAACTCGAGACGCGGCCGTTCGGCACCGAGCGCAACGTGTACGCGGTGGGCTACGAGTGGGCGAGCCACAGCATGGCGCCGCTTGCGCCCAACGGGCAGCCGCCGCGTGTACGCGTGGGCGGACCGCGCTGCACCGCCCCCTACGACGCCTCGCTGCTCAACATCAGCGCCATGAGCTTCGGCGCGCTGTCGGCCGCCGCCGTGCGCGCGCTCAACCGGGGCGCGGCCGCGGGCGGCTTCGCGCACAACACCGGCGAGGGCGGGATCTCGCCCTACCACCTCGAGGGGGGCGGTGACCTGATCTGGCAGATCGGCACCGGCTACTTCGGCTGCCGCACCCCCGACGGCCGCTTCGATCCCGACCGCTTCGCCGAGAACGCGCGCCGGCCGAGCGTGCGGATGATCGAGATCAAGCTCTCGCAGGGCGCCAAGCCCGGCCACGGCGGGGTGCTGCCGGGTTGCAAGGTCACACCCGAGATCGCGGCGATCCGCGGGGTCGAGCCGTGGAAGACGGTGTTCTCGCCGCCCGGACACAGCGCGTTCTCCACCCCGCTCGAGCTCGTCGCGTTCGTCGAGCGGCTGCGCGAGCTGTCCGGCGGCAAGCCGGTGGGCATCAAGCTGTGTCTCGGACGGGTGCGAGAGTTCCTCGCGCTGTGCAAGGCCATGCGCGAGACCGGCGACGGCCCCGACTTCATCACGGTCGACGGTGGGGAAGGGGGCACCGGCGCGGCGCCGCTCGAGTTCGCCAACTCGATCGGCATGCCGGCGCGCGACGCCTGGTCCTACGCCCACAACGCGCTCGTGGGCGCGGGCTGCCGCGAGCGGGTGCGGCTGTTCGCGAGCGGCAAGATCCTCAGCGGCTTCCACATGATCCGCGCGCTCGCGCTCGGCGCCGACGTGTGCCTGTCCGCGCGCGGCTTCATGCTCGCGCTCGGCTGCATCCAGGCGCTGCGGTGCAACTCCGATCGCTGCCCCACGGGGATCACGACGCAGAACCCGTGGCTCACCCGCGGGCTCGTCGTCGAGGACAAGGCGCAGCGCGTCGAGCGTTTCCACCGCGCCACGGTCGAGGCGGCGTGCGAGCTGCTCGGCGCCATGGGGCTGCGCGCGATCGACGGGCTGTGTCCGCGCTGCATCTTCCGGCGGGTGGGGGACATGCAGGTGCGCTCGTACGCCGAGCTCTACGAGTGGCTCGAGCCGGGGGCGCTGCTCGACGGCAGCGCCCCGGCGTGGTGGCGCGCGCAGTGGGACGCGGCACGCCCGGACCGGTTCTGAGAAACCGGGCTCTCTGTGCGGTCCGGGTACGACCGCGGCGCCGAACGCGTAGCGCTCACGCGCTGGCCGACGCCTCCTGCGCCGGCGCACCCGTTCGCCGGCGACGGCGCAACGCGCCGAGCCCGGCGGCGCCGAGCGCGAGCAACCCGAGGGTGCTCGGCTCGGGGACGGACACTCCTTGGGCAACCTCCTGGGTGTAGGCCTTTATCTTGACGGAATAGACGGGTAATGCCTGATCCGGGTACGACTTGCTGGTGATTGCGAGCTTGATGAAGTGTGGCGTCGATCCTACCCGGAGACCCATGAAGCCGGTTATGGTGTTCGTCACGGTCTGTATCGCAGGAGGGGACGGCGTTGCGGGAGCCCAGGGACCTTTGAAGCCGAGGAGATACGTCGAGTTCGTCTTGTGAATAGAGTAGCGGTCCATCAGTACGCCTTTGGCAGAGTTCCCAGAGACGGCCGCTCCGGTCCCATTCCAGTTAAGTGCCGCATTTGCGCTCGAGAAGCGCGCCACTGCAGGGAAACCGGAGATGGTCCCGGCTGCTGCAACCTTCACGCCAGCATTGACGTAAAAGTAAAGGTGTGCAGCGTACGCTTTGAGTGTTGCGTCCGGGTTGTTGTCGCCATCGAAGTCGAATTGGTACGTGCCGTGCATCAGGGGAGAAGCCGTTAACGTTGCACTCTGGGGCGTGATTGTGACGGTCGTCGCCCTCGCTTCCGTCCCCGTTGCGAGCACGGCCGAGACCGTCGCGAGGCCCAGCCCCGCCACGTTGCCGATCGCTCGCGCGGCGCCGGCGTCGCCGGGTCGCGACGGTTTCGCGGCGACGATCTGGGTGTAGCGCCGGATTCGTTCGGCAAGGCTCGTTCGACCCTCTTGCATGGCTGCGTTCCCCCCTTCCTGACACAGACGGACCGGAACCAGAACCGAGCTTGTGAGCGATTGCGCGGTCGCGCGTCTCGCTCAGAGAGCTATCACGAAACTATAGTGTGATGATCGGCGGGTCGGCAACCCCGCTTCCCGCAAGACGGGCCGCGCGGCGGGGCCGCGACCGTGGGCGCGGTGGCGACCGGCCGGCACGAGGAGACGCTGCGCTTCCACGAGCGGCGGGGGGCGGTGGCGTGGCGGTGACGTGGCGGTGACGGGCCTCGACGGTGCAATGACAAGTCGTGCAAGGGGTTGGTGCGGGCGGGGATCAACCCCAACGCCCCTGGGCGAACGGATTCCGGCGTTCCTCGCATGCGTCTCAGGAACGCGTTGCGTCGCTGCGGCAGCCGGTATCCCAAGCAGGCGGCGTACGGCGGGCGGATGACGAACACGCGAGGCGCCACATAGTTGTCGGAGCGACGGCGTCTCGCCGTCGCCGCGGGTCGTTGGGCGCCTCCATTGCACCGCCAGCCGCGGCATTCGGTGCAATGAACAACCGCTGTCGTCGATGGTGCGACGGCGAGACGCCGTCGCTCCGACGGTAGCGGTCTGTGCAGGCTGTAGACGCAAGTGACTTCGTCGCGCACAAGGCAGC
>RFJN01000337.1 GCA_003694875.1 Planctomycetota bacterium
GAACGCGTCGGTGTTGGGTCCGAACGCCTTGAAGGTGTAGGGGCCGGGGAAGGCGTGGACCCCGCGAAGCGCTTCGAGACTGGGCGGACGCTGCATGGGGAGGCTCCGTGCTCGGGTGGCGGCGGCGCCGCGAACGCTGCGGGCCGCAGACGCCATCGTGGCCCGGGCGATCGGTGGTTGCAACCGCGGGACGCGCAGCGGGGAGGGCACGGCGTGAAACGGGCGGACAAGGCGCGGCGAATCGTGCAGATCCTCGATCGGCTCTATCCCGAGGTCCCCATCCCGCTCGCGCACCGCGACCCGTTCACCCTGCTCGTGGCGGTGATGCTGAGTGCCCAGACCACCGACAAGAAGGTCAACGAGGTCACCCCGGCGCTGTTCGCCCGCGCCCCCGACGCGCAGGCGCTCGCCGCCATGGATCCCGCCGAGGTGCAGGAGATCATCCGCGAGGTGGGGCTTGCGCCGACCAAGGCGCGACACCTCGTCGCCATGGCGCGACAGCTGCTCGAGGACCACGGTGGCGAGGTGCCGCGCGACTTCGAGGCGCTGTGCGCCCTGCCAGGCGTCGGGCGCAAGACCGCGCAGGTGGTGCTGGCGCAGGCGTTCGGCGAGCCCGCCTTTCCGGTCGACACGCACATCCACCGCCTCGCCACCCGCTGGGGGCTCACCTCGGGCCGCAGCCGCGAGCAGACCGAGCGCGATCTCAAGCGCACCTTCGACCGCTCGCTGTGGAACCGGCTGCACCTGCAGATGATCCACTTCGGGCGCGCGTACTGTCCCGCCCGCGGCCACGACCTCGAGCAATGTCCGATCTGCAGCTGGGCGGCCACCAAACGGCGCAAGCGCGACGAGAAGCGCTGGGGCGGCTGGCGACCGCCGCGTGGAAAGCGACGGCAGCGGCCCGAACGACAGCCTCGACGCTAGGCTCTGTCTGGGAACGCCCCCTGCTGCGATCTCCGGTTGCTCCCCGACTTGCGGCGTCGCGAGAACCCACGCCGTCCTCGACGTACGTCCGTACGCCTCCGGTGTCTTCGAACCTCGCTGCTCGCCAGTCGGCGCCAGCCGAATCTCTCGCGACGGGCTCGTTTTCAACAGAGCCCAGCCGATACAATGAAGGGGACGTTGGAGACCGGGTCTGGAGGCCGCCCTGTCGTGGAGCGACTACCCAGGAGGCTGCGGCGGCCGCCTCTGATCGAGGCGCTGTGGGAAGCGCGGTTTCGACCTCGCGACACCGCCGTCGCGGACCTGCTTCCGGGACTGCTGTTTCAGCATTTTGCTCCGCAGTACAGTCGCCTGCAACGCCTTCCGGCCGCGGACGTCCCCATTTCCGCCGCCCATGAGGACGCCCGTTTCCGTCACACGCCACGGCTACGTCTCGAGGGGGAACGCCGTTCCATCCAGATCGGACCGCGTGTCGTCTCGATCAGCTTTCGCCGCCCCTATCCCGGCTGGGCCGCGTTCTCGAGCGAGATTGGCAAGCTTGTCGACGCTCTCGGCAGCTGCGATCTCGTCGGAGACGTCACCCGCTTTTCTCTCAAGTACACCAACCTGCTGCAGTCCGGCGACGCTCCCTCGCTCGAACTCCTGGACCTGGAACTCACCATGGGCGGGCGTCGGATCGATCACCAGCCGGTTCAACTGCGAACCGAAGTCGTCTCGGACTCGATCGTGCATGTCGTACAGATCGCCGCCCCCGTCGAGGTGCTGTTACCCGGTGAGGCCCAGCGCATTCGCGGCCTCCTCGTGGACACCGATTCGATTCGATCCTACGACGCCCACACCGGCCAGTGGAGCCGCGTGCTCGCCGATCTCGACGAGGTGCACACCGCCGCGAAGGAGGTATTCTTCCGGTTGCTGCGGGAAGACACACTGACGGCCCTCGAACCCGAATATGGAGGGGACGACGATGAACGCCAGCCACCGCCTGGCAAGTGACAGCGCCTCCGGCGGCCCCCTCCCCTCGATCGGCGTGTCGACGGTTCTCTTGCCGGTCGACGCCCTGCCTGTGATCCCGACACCTCCAGCGGACCCTCTCGGTGACCAGCCCGCACCCCACCAACCACCGGACGAGGTACAGATCCGTTTCCTGCTCGCCGACGCGGCGCGGAGTGTTGTCGACGCCCGTGTCTTCGCACCAGTTCGGCCCGCCGCACCGCCTCCCCGAACGGATCTCGGCAAGCGGCTCGCCGCGATTCGAGAGCGTGCGCTCGCAAAGGGCATGCGCCTGTGGGATGTCGACAGGATCCTCGAGGAAGTTCGGCGTCGGCGCGGGGAGAGCGAGCCAGGTGGTTCGGACCTATCCTGACGCATGCGTCCTGATCGCTGCGTATCGTGGACAACCCGAATTGCAGCAGCGTGCCATGGACATACTCGACGATCCGAATCGACGCTTCTTCGTGAGCGATTTCCTGCGTCTCGAGGTGCTGCCCAAACCAACGTATCGACAGGACAACGAAGAGGTAGCGTTCATGAAGACCGTGCTCGACGCCGCCGAGCACATATCCGTTTCCGACCGGCTGACGGCGCGGGCGCTCGAGCTCGCCGAGACGTACGGATTGACAGCGCTCGACGCCCTGCACATCGGGTCTGCGCTCGAAGCGGGTGTGGACGAGTTCGTGACCCTCGAGAAGCGAAAGCGGGCCATGTTTCGGATCACCGGCCTCCCCCTCCGGGTGACCTCGCTGCTCACCGATCCGTAGCGGCCCGCGTCGCAATCGAGGGGTCGGTGGGGAGTACGCTGCACCCGCCAGAAGCGCAAACCGATATCCCGTGAACGAACGCCCTCTGCGATCGCTCGCTCATGCCGGCCCGAGCCGTGCCGCGAGGGTGTCGAGCGCGGGGGTGGGGATGCCGAGCGCCTCGCCGTGGCGGTGCAGCGTCTCGAGGTGCTGGCGCGTCTGCGCCCCCACCTTGGTGAAGTGCACGCGCAGATACGTCTCGAGGTCGAAGGGCACGAACCACGGCGCGAGCCGCGTGGCGAGCCGCACGAGCAGGGGGCGCACGAGGTGCGCGCGCCACGGCACCGGGCGGCCGTGGTGGCGCGCAGCGATCGCGAGCGCCTCGAGACTCGCCTGCCGCGCCAGAGGCAGCAGCGGGCCGCGGCGCAGCGTGGCGAATCGCCAGCCCGCGAGCTCGAGCGCCGCGATGTGCGGCATGAGGATCGCACTGCCGAACGCGGTGGCGACCGCCACGTCCTCGGAGACCTTCGCCGGACAGCGGCCGGCCCGCAGCGCGGACACCACCGCGTCCACGCGCGTGCGCTCACCGCTCATGGGCGTCTTCGCGCCGGGGGGCAACCAGTACGCGACCCCCGGGGTCGCGAGCGACTCGGTGGGCAGGGGGGCGAAGTAGGCGATCAGCGTGATCAGCCCCTGCACGAGCTGTCCGGCAGCCACCCCCGCCCCGAGGATCCGCTCGCGGTCGTCGAGCCCCGGCTGCAGCATGACGAGCGTGGCGTCCCCGAGTCCCCCGGCGAGGGTCTCGAGCCACGGCTCGCGCAGCGCGGTGCTCGGCACACACAGCCACACCTGGTCCCACCGGCTGCGACCCACCTCGGCGGGGTCGGTGAGCAGCCCGTAGCCCTCGAGACGCACCGGACGCCACCGCTCGGCGCGGCGGCGGTTGAGCGGGTAGAGAACGGCGCCGCCCTCGAGCCGCGGGAGGTGTTTCGGCTTGACGAGAAAGTGGATCTCGGCGCCGCCGAGCTGCAGGTGCCGCC
>RFJN01000338.1 GCA_003694875.1 Planctomycetota bacterium
ACCGCCCGCTGCCGACCGGGGACTGAGCGCCACCGCAGCGTTCCCGCGCGCGGCACGCCCGACAAACCCGCACGCACCCGCACGCCACCGCGGTTTCGTACCGACCGGGAACCGTGGTATCCTTCCGCCCGCAACGGGGGATCCGGCACGCGACGGAGGGCGGGCATGGGGCAGCGGGACGCAGGGGGCGCGGGAGGGCTGTTGCTGGCGGCACTCGTGGCGCTGCTCGCGGCGGGCTGCGGCGGCAGCGGTGGTGGTGGCGGCGGCTCGCTCTCGGTGGCCTCGGTCGACCCGGACACCTCCTCGGTGCTCGTGAGCGGCTACACGGGCTTTCCGGCCGACGGGGCGAGCGCGGTCACGGTGACCGTCACCGTCCGCGATCGCCGGGGACGGCCGCTCGCGGGCTACCGCGTCGCGCTCGAGGTGAGCGGCCGCTTCAACACGATCGAGCAGCCGGCCGCGCCCACCGGCGCCGACGGGATCGCGATCGGGCGGGTGCGAACCACGCGCGCCGAGACCAAGCGCATCACCGTGTTCGTGATCGACCCGAGCGGGGCGGCGCGCGCGCTCGCGCAGCGGCCCGGGGTCGCGTTCGTCGCGGTCGATCGGGTGGGAGCGCCGCTCGGCTCGCTCTCGGTGGCGCTGCCCCCCGGGGGCGCGATCGCCGACGGCCGGAGCGCGGTGACGGTGACCGTGGTCGTGCGCGACCCGTTCGCGAACCCGCTCGGGGGCCGGACGGTGCAGCTCTTCGCGCAGGGGGTGACCGGGGCGCGCTACACGATCGTGCCGCCCACCGGCACCGCGCAGCCCGACGGCCGCTTCGTGGCGAGCGTCACAACGACCGCCGCCGGCCGCGTCACCTTCTCGGCGCGGGTGATCTCGGGCCCCGACGCGCCGGTCGATCTCGACGCACGGGCGAGCGTGGACTTTCTGCCCGATCCCGCCCGCCTCGCCGCCGCGAGCGCGACCGTGACCGCCACCCCCACCGCCGACATCGTCGCCGACGGGGTGCGCGCCTCGGTGATCACGATCGAGCTCGCCGACGCGGCCGGAGAGCCGATCATCGGCGCCGAGCTCGATCTCGACGTGAGCGGCTCGGGCAACGTGATCGATCCGCCCCCACCCACCGACGCCACGGGCCGCACGCAGGGGCGGGTCGCCTCGACGGTGGCCGAGACCAAGACCGTGACCGCGATCCTCGATCCGGCGGGGCTCGCGATCGCGCTGCCGGACCGACCGGTGCTGACCTTCGTGGGCGATCCGGCCGCGGTCAGTGCGAGCGCGAGCACGATCGTTGTGAGCCCGACCGCCGGCGTCATCGCGAACGGCATCGAGGCGGCCACCGTCACGGTGACGGTGCGCGACCGCCACGGCAACCTCGTGCCGGGCGCGAACGTGGCGCTCACCGTCACCGCCACCGGGGCGAGCCTCGATCCGCCCGCCGGGACGACCGGCGCGGCCGGCCGCTTCTCCTCGTTGCTGCGCTCGACCGAACCCGGGCCGGTGACGGTGAGCGCAAGCGTGGGCGGGCAGCCGCTCACCGCCACCGCGGTCGTGGTGTTCGATCCCGCCCCCGCGAGCCCCACCGCCTCCTCGGTCGTGGCGAGCCCGACGACGGGGCTGGTCGCCGACGGCCAGGCGGCCGCCACGATCACCGTGACGCTGCGCGACGACACCGGCCGCGCGCTCGCGGGCCGGCCCGTGACGCTCTCGGCGAGCGTGGCCGACGCCACGATCGATCCGCCGGGCGGCGACACCGACGCCAACGGCGTCTTCACCGCCACGCTGCGCTCGCTCGCCGCGGGAGATGTGACGGTGACCGCGCGCGCCGACCCGGGCACCGCGAGCGAGGTGCAGCTCGCGGACCGGCCGGTGCTGACCTTCGACGAGCCGCTTCCCGAGATCGTCTCGATCGCGCTGCCCGCCGCCCCGCTCGAGGGCTGCGTGCCGGTGCGGGTGGCGGTGCGCTACGTGCGCGAGCGGCGGGTCGATCTCGCCCTCGAGTTTCGCCGCAGCCCCGCCGATCCGTTCGAGCCCGCGAGCCTCGGTGACGCGCGGCTCGATCCGGCGAGCGAGGGCCCGGTGGGGGTGAGCACGAGCGCGGACCCGGCGGGGGCGGAACACGTCCTGCTGTGGAACGCGGCGCACGATCTGCCCGGCGAGACGCTGTCCAGCCTCGAGCTGCGGGTCACCGCCCGGCGGGGCGCGCTCGTCGGGCCGGCGCGCACCGAGAGGGGCATATCGATCGATCACGGGCTGCGCTTCGCCGCGCCGCTCACGCTCGCCGCGGGCGCTCTCAACACCAACGGCGTGGTGCTCGCCGACCTCGACGCCGACGGACTGCTCGACGTGGCCCTCGCCAACCAGGTGGCCGCCGTGACGGTGCTGCGGCAGGACGCGAGCGCACCGGGCAGCTTCCTGCCGCCGGTCGTGCTCGGGGCGGGGCTGAGCCCGATCGCGCTCGCGGCCGCCGATCTCGATCGCGACGGGCGCATCGACCTCGTGATCGCCAACCGCAACGACACCCGCATCACGGTGCTGTTCGGCGACGCGAGCGCGGCCGCGGGCACGCTCGCCTTCCTGCCCCCGGTGCAGCTCGCGGTGGGCGCCTCGCCGGTGGCGGTGGCGGTGGCCGATCTCAACGCCGACGGCTGGCCCGATGTGGCGTCCGCAGGCCTCGACGCCGACAGCGTGACCGTGCGGCTGCAGGATCCGCTCTCGCCGGGCAGCTTCCCCGACGCGATGCGCGCCGATCTCGCGGTGGACGCAACACCGGGCACCGACGATCCGCAGGCGCTCGCGGCGGGCGATCTCGACGGCGACGGGCTCGCCGACCTCGCGGTGGGCCTGTCGAGCCCGGGTGGCATCGCGGTCTGGATCAACGAGACGGCGCCAGGTGCGAGCACCGTGACCGCGACGCTGCAGCGTCTCGACGACCCGAGCCTCGAGGACTGCACGGCGGTGGCGATCGGCGATCTCGATCGCGACGGACGGCCCGACCTCGTGGGGGCGTTCGCCGGCAGCGACCGGATCGGCCGCTTCGCGCAGTCGAGCCTCGGCAGCGCGAGCTTCTTCCTCGCCGGGACCGATCCGCTGCCGGCGGGTGCGGCCCCGCGTGCGCTCGCGCTCGCCGATCTCGACGCCGACGGACGGCTCGATGTGGTGAGCGCCGACTTCGGGGCGGGCGAGGCGCTCGTGCTGCGCGGCGATCCGTCCAGCCCCGGTGCGCTGCTGCCGGCGCAGGCGTTCGCCGCCGCGGCCGATCCGTGGGCGGTCGCGGTGGGCGATCTCGACCGTGACGGGCGGGCGGACCTCGTGCTCACGAGCCAGCGCGACGACCTCGCGGCGGTGCTGTTCGGCACCCGCGCGCTCGGCTGCGGGCTGCGCTACCGGGCGGCGGCGGCCACGCGCTCGGGCGACGGGGTCGATCCCGGCACGCGTTCGCTCGCCGCGGCCGATCTCGACGCCGACGGGCGGCTCGATCTCGCCCTCGCCAACCCCAACAACGGCACCGTCAGCGTCCTGCGTGGCCGTGGCGACGGGCGCTTCGAGCCGCGCGAGGAGATCGCGGTCGGCACCGAGCCGATCGCGGTGGCGCTCGCCGATCTCGACGGCGACGAGCGCGCCGACCTCGTGGTGCTCGACGCGGCGGCGCCGCTGCTCTCGATCTATCCGAACGAGACGCCGACCGGCTCGGCGACGCTGTCGTTCGGCGCGCCCCACGACCTCGCGGTGGCGGCGGGGCCAGCCGGGCTCGCGGTGGGCGACTTCGACGGCGACGGGCAGCCCGATCTCGCGGTGGGTTCCCAGGGGGCGCAGTCGGTGCGCGTGTGGCGCAACGCCGCGGTGCCGGGAGCGCTCGCGTTCGACGCAGCCCTCGATGTGGCGATCGGACGCGCTCCCTCACAGCTTCTCGCCCTCGACGTCGACGACGACGGGCGCGACGACCTCGCGTTCACCGACCCGGGGGGCGGACAGCTCGGGCTGCTGCACAGCGCCGCCACCGCGCCCCCGCTGTCGTTCGACGCGCCCGAGCTGCACGCGGTGGGCGCCGGCGCCTCGAGCCTCGCGGCGGGTGATCTCAACGACGACGCTCGCCCCGAACTCGTGCTCGGCTACGAGGCCGGCAGCGGCGCGCAGGCGGTCACCGTGCTCGTCAACACCACGCTCGGGCTGCCCGCCCCGCCGAGCTTCGCCCCCGCGTTCGACCGCGACTGCGGCGGCGAGCCGCGCGCGGTGGCGGTGGGGGACGTCGACGGGGACGGACGCGCGGACGTGATCGCGGTGTGCGCGGGACCGGATCGGCTCGTGGTGCTGCGCAACGCCACGCTCGCCGGGGCGACGCAGCCCGATTTCGATGCGCCGGAGGGGACCGCCCTGCCCGTGGCGGCCGACGCCGCGCTCGCGCGGGATCTCGATACCGACGGCACGCTCGACGTGGCACTCGCCACCGCGAGCGCCGCGGCGGCACACGCGCTCGTGGTGCGCGGCGACGCGCAGCCGGGCGTGCTCCGGTGGCGGCTCGCCGAGCGCTTCGGTGCGGGATCGGGAGCGGTCGCGCTCGCGGCCGCCGACCTCGACCGCGACGGACGCCTCGATCTCGCCACGGCGGACGGCACCGGGGGGAGCGTGAGCGTGCTGCGCGGGGCGGCCGATCCGGCGCTGCTCGCGCCGGTCACCTTCACCGCCCTCGCGCAGCCGGCGGCACTCGCCGCGCTCGATCTGCACGGACGCGGAGCGGCCGACCTCGTGGTGCTCGATCCCGCCGCGGGTGAACTCGCGGTGCTGCGCAACGACACCCCCCGCGGCGGCGCGCTCGATTTCGCCCCGCCCTTCGTCGTCTCGATCGGCGCCGGCGCGAGCCGCCTTGCGGCGGGCGATCTCGATCGCGATGGGGATCTCGACCTTGTGCTGCTCGATCCCGCCGCGGGCGGAGCGGGCGGGCTTCGCAACGACACGCCGCGGGGCGGGACGGCCACCGCCCTCGTCGCCTTCGCGCTGCCCGCCCTGTCGGCGAGCCCGGACGATCTTGCGATCGGTGACCTCGATCGCGACGGACGCGACGACCTCGTGTTCGTGCGCACCGACGCGCTGTGGCTCGCGCGCAACACGACGCCGGTCGGGGCTGCGAGCCCGAGTTTCGATACGCCGGTGCTCGTGACCGCCACCGCCGGCAGTCGCCTCGCACTCGCCGATCTCGACGGCGACGGGGCACAGGACGTGCTTGTGCTCGATCCGGCCGCGGGCCGGCTGCGACTGTGGCGCAACGCGACCGCACCGGGCGGCGGTGCGTGGCAGCTCGAGGGGTCGGGCAGCGTGTCGGTGCCGACGGGGCTCGACGCCATCGCGGTCGCCGAACTGACCGGCGACGCGGCGCTCGATGTGGCGCTCACCGACACGGCGCACGACACGATCCTGCTGCTGCCGAACGCCTCGGTGCGCGGAGCTCCGGTGCAGCTCGATCCGCCTGAGGGCTGGGCGAGCGCGGGACCGGGACCGGTGCAGCTGCTCGCGGTGGATCTCGACGGCGACGGCGCGCGGGATCTGCTCACGGTGCAGCCGGGTGACGCGACGGTGGGACTCTCGCGCGCCGAGCGCTGAGGGGCGATCGTCAGTCGTCGGGGCCGGGACGGCGGCGCAGCTTCTTGATGCGCGCGCGGCGGCTCTTGTGCTCGAGGCGCCGGCGGTGCGAGCCGCGGCTCGGGCGCGTCGCGCGCCGTTCGGGCACCGGCTTGAGCGCCTCGGCGACGAGCTGGTGCAGCCGTGCGAGCGCGTCTTCACGATTCTGGTGCTGGCTGCGGAAGCGCTGCGACGCGACGTGCAGCATGCCGTGGCGATCGATGCGGTGCGCGAGTCGCTCGCGCAGCCGCGCCTTCTGTTCGGGATCGAGCAGCTGGCTGCGCTCGAGATCCCACAGCAGCTGCACCTTGGTGTTGGCCTTGTTGACGTGCTGCCCACCGGGTCCGCCGCTGTGTACGGCCTTGCAGTGCAGCTCCGAGGGGGGGATCGCGAACGGCAGCGTCCGGGGCGCGTGCAGGCGGTGTCGGTGCATGGTGGCGGGCGTCCTCGCGCGGGCCGGAACAGGGTAGCGCCGGCG
>RFJN01000033.1 GCA_003694875.1 Planctomycetota bacterium
GAAGGCGCGCAGCTCGGGCAGGCCCGGGGTGTGCCACAGCTCGCCGCCGATCTCGAACGCCACGTCGAAGTCGGCGTAGGGGCGCCCGTCGAGTTGACCGCCGCCGCGCGCGCCCGACACGCTCCAGCGGGCGCGGGCGGTATCGCCGCTCACCTGCGCCGGGATCTCCGCCACGGGGCCGCCGCCCTCGCCAAGCCGGTAGATCCGGAAGACGGCGGGCGCGTCCGCGGGCAGAGCCTCGCCCGCCGCGTGCAGCGTCACGCTCTGTCCCTCGGCGGCCACCGGCGGCTCGACCCACACGCGCGCGATCCAGCACGGCTCGGCGAACGCGAGCCGCGGCGGATCGCGCTCGCCCTCGAGGGGGCGGATCCACGCCGGCGGTTCGCCCACCTCGGCCGGCTCGGCGGGCTCGCCCTCGAACGGCTCGGGCGTCTTGCCCCGGATGCGCAACCAGAACCGGCCGGGTGGCACGTCCTCGACCCGGATGCGACCGTCCTCGCCGACCGTGCCCTCGACCTGCCGCCCGTCCGCGAAGGTCACGACGTAGGGCAGGCCCGCGGCCGGCTCGTCCTCGAGCAGCCCGTCGTGCACCGCGATGTCGAGCACGTCCCGCACCTTGAGCAGATCCCCCTCCTCGAGCCCCGAGTCCCGGACCGAGCCGGGCACCGCCGCGAAGAAGTGGAACTCGGGCAAGGTGTAGCCCTTGTCAGCGAGCTGCTGCTCGGAGTCGACGTCGTCGAGATCGCCCACGTTCTCGACCTTCCAGACGAGTTCGACCGTGCTCCCCCGCGCCGGGACGCGCTCGCGTCGCACCGAGTCGTGCTGTCCGTCGGCGTCGTGCTCGAAGATCGTGAACGTCACCTCGCGCGCCGGCGGGCCCTCGAGCTCGCAGATCAGCTTGACCTCCTCGCCGACGAGCGCCTCGTGCCGATCCCAGCGGGCGCTGCGGATCCGGGCGCGCTCGTGCGAGCGTTCGGCCACCTCCGAGGGGTCGAAGGGGCGGCGGGAGAACGGAAGCGGCGGTCCGAGCCGTCCCTCGAACACGCGGTGGGCGCTCGCGGGCGGCTTCGGGATCTTGGGCGTGCTCATGCGCGCGTCCTCGAACTCGGTGCGGCGTCCGCGTAGCGGATCGGAGTCGTGGTGGGAGCGCGCGGAGGATGGGGCTACGCAAGACGCCTTAACGGTAGCCGAGGCGTTTTGGTGTCGCAACCCGTTTGAGAATGGCAGAAGTCGGGTGCTGCACGCCCGCGGGTTCGATCGGGAGTTGGGACGATTCGTCCGCTCAGCCGGTCCCGGGGTTGCGCAGCGTCGCGAGCACGGTGTGAGCCGCCTCGCGGGCGTGGTCGAACGCCGCCTCGGGGGCGCCGAACAGCCGCGAGGTGGGGCCCATGCCGAGACACAGCGCGATCAGGATGTCGCTCACCGCCGCGGGCGCGGTGTCCGCGCGCAGCTCGCCGCGCTCGATGCCGGTGCGCACCACGCGCTCGATCCACTGCTTCCACACGTTCATGTAGTGGCGGATGCGCTCGGCCTCGCGCGGGCTCACGTCGTCGATCTCGACGACCATGGTGAGAAAGAGACAGCCGCCCTCGAACGTCTCGTCGATCACGTAGCGCCGGTAGCGGTCGAGCATGACGAGCAGCCGCTCGATCGCGGGGCGGCTGTGGTCGATGCCCTGCAGCACCTCGCGGCCGAAGACCGCGGCGGCGTGGTCGATCACCGCGAGCGTGAGATCCTCTTTCGAGGGAAAGTGCGCCACGAGACCGCTCTTGGTCAGGCCCACGCGCTCGGCGATGCGGCTCAGGCTCGCGGCCTTGAGCCCGCGGTGCGAGGCGAGCTGCGCGGCCGCCTCGACGATCTGCCTGCGCTTGCGCGCACCGCGTGTGCTCACGCTCACACCCTCTCGGTCCGACGCCCCGTACCCGCGGCGCGCCGGGCATGGTGGCCGGGCTGACGCCGCGCGTCAAGGCCGGGGCGCCGACGGCCGGCGGTGCGCACGGGCGCGTCGAGCCGGGGGAGCGAGTCCATGGGGCACTGGTGTTGACGCAGCGGGCGCCGGCACACTATACTCGGCCGGTGCGTTCGGGGGGGCGCCCGCTTGTCGCCGGAGGCGTACGCGTCACGTCTGCCTGTCTCCTCCCCGGTGGGCGGGGGGGAGCGCATGCCCTTCGGGTCCTTTCCTGCACCTGCGTTTGCCGCTTGCCGCGGCCGTTGCGCCGGTTCGTCCCTGTCATGGGGGTCCGGACGGCGGCACCTCGTTGCGTGCCGACCGCGCGGGACGGTCGGGCGGTGCAACGGGTTGTGGTGGTCGGGGCTGGTGCGGGCGGAGATCAACCCCGCCCGAGCGGGGTGGTGCAATGGCGAGTCACTTCCGTGGTTGGTGCGGGCGGGGATAAACCCCGCCCCTACGGGTGGGCGGGGACGAGCCGGTGGGGCCGCGGGTCGGGAGCGTCGTCGGAGTGGCGGGTCGGGGGCACCGTGCGGAGGTGGCGGGGTCGCCGTGGGCGAGGACGCACCGGTTGCGTGCCACGGTGCTGCGCGTGTCGCGGTGTGCCGTTGACAGAGTCCGATACCGGGTGAAGACGGGGCAGACGACCGATCGGTCGGCGTCCAGGGAGGAACCGAGGTGAGCTCACCAGCGGCTCGGGGCGTGACGAGCAACTCGGGTGAGGGGCTGGCCCTGCAGGTGGCCGAACGCGCCATCGCGCGGCGCGTGGCCACCATCGCCTTTGTACGCTCGCTGCTCGAGGCGAGCGCGGTGACGCTCGCGTTGCTCGCGGTCGGCGTGCTGCTCGCCCGCGTGCTCGCGCACACCGTGCTGCGCCCCGAGCCCCGCTGGGCGTGGCTGCTGCTCGGGGCGCTCGCCTGGGCGAGCTGGCGGGCGTGGCGCGAACGCCCCGGGCCCGAGGCGTGCGCCCTCTATCTCGATCGCCGGCTGGGGCTGCACGGCCTCGCGGTCGCGGCGCACGAGCGCGAGCCCGGGCCGTGGGAGCAGGCGCTCGAGGCGGCGCTGCGCGAGACGAGCGGGGCGCTGCCGCGCTACCGCCCGTGGCGTGCGCTCGGCCGCCTGGCGCTCGCCGCGGCGCTGCTCGCTGCGGTGCAGCTCCTGCCCCCGCCCGCGCAGGC
>RFJN01000339.1 GCA_003694875.1 Planctomycetota bacterium
CTCGCGCTGTCGCCCACGCGCAGTGCCAGGTCGGCGGCGCGCTCGAGTCCGGCCACGGCCATGATCGAGGAGTAGGCGAACTGCCGCGCTCCGTCGGGGGTGTTGGGCGCGGGACGCAGGTGCCGCTCCCAGATTGAGCTGTCGGGGCGCAGCAGGCCGTTCGCGGCGATCAGCGAGACGAGCACGTCGGCGATCTCGTCGCGGATCACGCGCCAGTGGCCGCGCACGAGGGCGAGATCGCCGCCGTGCTCGATCGTCTCGCCGAGCGCCCACAGCACGAGACCGAAGTTGTCGAACTCGATGTTCGGACCGTTGCCGTTGTCGTCCGACTCCTCCTCGCCGTTGCCGAAGTAGCGAGCGACCGAGATGCGGTACGAACGTCCGACCTCGTTGGTGTAGCGTCCCGGTCCGGCCTGCAGCAGGAAGCGCAGCGCGGCCTGCGCCTCGGCGAGGTGGCCCGTGCGGGCGAGCGCCACGATCGCGTAGCTCGCGTCCCGCGGCCAGCAGATGTTCCACTTGCCCGGCGGCAGCGAGGCGACGATCTGGCCGTTGCCGGGCCCGATCTCGCGCGCCTGTCCCATGCGCAGAAACGCCGTCTGCTGCCGGAAGCAGGCGCGCTCGTCGGCGCGCAGTCCCGCGGGCATGCGTTCCCCGGCGTGCCACTGCGCCCAGCCGTCGCGCTCGCGCTGCAGCAGGCCCGCGGGATCGAGCCCGGCGGGGAACGCGGCGGCGGTGGCACGCAGCGTCTGCTCGTCGCCGTCGGTGCGCAACGCGATCAGCACGCCCCACCACGCCTCGTCACCGGTGGCGAAGCGGCCCCCGCCCGCGATCTGTCGCTCGAGACCACACACGACATCGTCGGCGTTGAACGGCCAGGTGCGGTCGGGCAGGTGGGCGCCTTGCTGCACGAGCACGCGCGCGTCGTCGGCGCTGCCCGCGCGCGCGATCGCCCAGTGGTCGAGCCCGCCGAGCGCGCGGTAGAGCACGCGCCGACCGCTGCCGGTGCGTCCCTCCATGAGGAAGCCGCCTGTGGCGTCGTGAAACGCCCACTCGCGCGTCGCGTCACCGTTGCCACCGAGCGCGAGGTCGGCGGTGAGGAACAGCGCGCAGTCGTTCACGGCGGGCCCCTCGTTGACGACGCGCAAGAGCAGCACGAGCCCGTCGATCTCGGGGCTGTAGGGGGCGAATGCGTAGGTCTCGAAGCGCAGCCCGGCGGTGCGCTGCACGGTGTAGGCGATGCCGGTGCCCTCGAGGTAGCCCCGGTCGGCGACCGGCACGTCGCGCAGCCACTGGCTCGCTCCGTCGCGGCGATAGCCGAACATCACCTCGCGGCAGAGTTCGGGCACGGGCACGCCGGGGCGGTGGGTGGCGTAGATCCGCTCGCGCAGGGCAACCAGTCTGCGTTCGCTGCTGCTCCAGACCGCGGCGACGCGACCGTTCGAGAGCGCGAGCCGATCGATGCTGGTGAGTGCCTGGTAGCCGGCCGGGCTGCCGGCGCGCGGCTGCCCGTCCCCGGCCCCCCCGCCGCCGCAGCCGGCCGCGAGCCACAGGAGCCCGGCGACGAGAGCGCTCGCAGCCCGGCAGCGGCTGCGCCCTGCCACCCGCCGTTCGTTGCTCCGCTGCGCCATGTCCGTTCCCCCGTCGCTCCGCTCGATTCCGGTTGCCGTCTCGGTCCCGCGCGTTCAGGGGGCGGGAGCGAGCAGGCGTGCACCGAGCGGCGGCACCTCGACGACGACCGTCCCCCCCTGCTGGACGGTGACGCGGTAGCCGGGATCGGCGAGGTCGTGCAGCACGGTGCCGCCGAGGAACGAGGTCTGCATGCGAGCGCTGCCGAACTGCGTGCGGCTGGCGTGGTTGGGGTTGACGTTCATCACGAACAGCAGCGTCTGCTGCGGGTGCACGCGTTCGAACGCGAAGATCCCCGCGTCCTCCTCGCCGCCGGTGCGGGTGGTGGACCAGCGCACGACCTGGTCGCCGCGGCGCAGCGCGACGTTCGCCTTGCGCAGCGCGATCCAGCGCTTGACGTGCCGGAACAGCGAGCCGCTGGTGTCGAATCCGGTGTCCCACAGCCGCTCGCGGTTGGCGGGATCGCCCGCGCCGCGGAAGCCCTGTTCGGTGCCGTAGTACAGACACGGCACGCCCTCGATCGACATGAGGAAGCAGATCGCGAGTCGCAGCTTGCGGTCGTCGGGTTCGCCGGCGAGATAGCGCGGCACGTCGTGGTTGTCGATGAAGTTGACGGGGATGTGGGCGGGTGCGACGCCGACCCCGCCGGGTTGCGGCTGCTGTCCGTAGAAGCTCTTGCGGTTCCAGAGATCCTCGATCTCGCGTGTGGGGTGGTTGTACTTGATCACCCCGTCGAAGGCGACGTACTTCTGGGGGAAGTAGAAGGCACTGTCGACCATGTCGCTCTGGGTGTAGGAGCCCACGAGCACGTCGTCGCCGTCGAACGCCTCGCCGAACAGGAAGAAGTTGTGCTTGCCGCGCTGGCGCGCGGCCTCGCGGATGCGCGGGCACCAGTAACGCCAGAAGCCTTGCTCGACGTGCTTGAGGGTATCGATGCGGAAGCCATCGAAGTCGACCTTGCGGATCCAGTCGGCGAACACGCGCACGAGTGCGTCGCGCACGTCCTGGCGTTCGGTGGCGAGGTCCTTGAGCCCGCCGGGAAAGTCGGCGAGCAGCACCTGGTCGCGCGGCCAGTTGCCGTTGGGATCGGGCACCACACGCCCGCGTCGGTGGTACCACTCGGGGTTCTGGAACTCGGGCGGCTGGGGCGGCATGCGGTTGATCGCCGGCATGCGGATCCAGCGGATGGGGGCAAGCCCCATGCGCTGGTAGCCCACCTGGGCGTGGATGCCGGTGGGATCCCAGTCGGGGTCGTACTCGGTGACGCGGCGAAGCGGCGAGCCGGGCGAGGCGCCCGAGCCATACAGCGTCTCCTCCGGCGTGCCGTTGAGGTTGATATCGTAGTAGAACAGCTGCCCCACGTGGTTGGTGACGACGTCGGCGATCACCAGGATGTCGTTGGCGTGCAGCACGTTCACCATCTGGCGCAGCTTGCCGAGATCGCCGAAGTGGGGGTTGACCGCGGTGAAGTCCTGGGTCCAGTAGCCGTGGTAGCCGGCGACGCCGGCGTCGATCTCGACGTTCTTGACGTGCGGCGAGATCCACACGGCGGTGACGCCGAGTTCGCGCAGATAGCCGAGGTGATCGATCAGCCCCTGCCAGTCCCCGCCCTGGTAGCGGCCGAGCGCGCGGCGATCGACGTTCCAGTTGTTGTTGGGATCGCCGTCGGCGAAGCGGTCGGTGATGACCTGGTAGATCACCTGGTCGCGCCAGTCGAGCGCGGCGTTGTCGCGCACCGGGGCGCCACTCGTGCCGCCGCCGCCCCCACCCCCGCCGGCGCCGCCGCAGCCCGTGAGCACGAGCAGCAGGGCGAGAGCGAGCGCGTTGCCGAGCGTACCGCATGTCGCGCTCATCCGGGTCACCACGACGCCACCAACCTGCCGGGTCCGCCTTGCGCGCATGGGCACCTCTCCTGGCTCCTCGCCCGCAGCACCGATCGGGCGAGGTGTTCGAGGGGCAATTGTACAGATCCGCGGGTCTCGAAAAAGCACGAGACACGACGCACACATAAATCGAAAGGTCAATCCTGCGAGCGGCGCGCCGTGGTGTGCGCGGGTACAATCGCGAGATCGATCTCCACCGTGCGAGCGAGGTTCGCGATCTCATGCCGGATGCGGGCGCACTCGAGTCGGCTTCGGCGCGAACGCGAGGTGGTGTGGCGGTGGCGCTTCGCGCGGTGAGCAAGCGTTTCGGTGCCACGCAGGTGCTCGACGGGATCGAACTCGGGATCGCACCGGGTGAACTGATCGTGCTGCTCGGCCGCTCCGGTTGCGGCAAGTCGACGCTGCTGCGGATCGTGGCGGGTCTGAGCGAGCCGACGAGCGGGCGGGTGGAGATCGGGGGCCGGGACGTGACGGGTCTCGAGCCGCGCGAGCGCGATCTGGCGATGGTGTTCCAGAGCTATGCGCTCTATCCGCATCTCGACGTGGCGTCGAACATCGCGTTTCCGCTCATGATCCGCGGGGTGGCGGCGTCCGAACGGCGTGCGCGCGTCGAGGAGGTGGCGCGGCTGCTCGGACTCGAGGCGCTTCTCGACCGCAGGCCGGCCGCGCTGTCGGGGGGGCAGCGGCAGCGGGTGGCGATCGGGCGTGCGCTGGTGCGCCGGCCGCCGCTGTATCTGTTCGACGAGCCGCTGAGCAATCTCGACGCGGGGTTGCGCAGTCGCATGCGCGCGGAGTTGCGTGCGCTGCATGCGCGTCTGGGGGCGACGATGCTGTACGTGACGCACGACCAGACCGAGGCGATGACACTCGCGGACCGGATCGTGGTGCTCGAGGCGGGGCGGGTGCAGCAGGTGGCGCCGCCGGAGGAGATCTACCGCGCGCCGGCCAACCGGTTCGTGGCGGAGTTCGTGGGCCAGCCCCCGATCAACCTGATCGAGGGTGAGGTGCGGGGGGGTCGTTTCGTGGCGCGGGCTCACGCGGCGCCGCCGCTGTGTGCGCTGCCGGGAGTGCCCGACGGCGCCTGCGTCCTCGGGGTGCGCCCCGAGCACGTGCGCGTGGAGCCGGACGACGGGGCGGGGGCGCTGCGGGCGGAGGTGACGCTTGCGGAGCCGATCGGCGACCGCACGCACCTGCACCTCGATCTCGGGGGTCTCGCGTTGCGTGCGACGGTGGGCGGACGCGACGCGTTCCGCTACCGCGAGGGGGATCGGGTCGCGCTCGGGATCGACGGCGCGGTGTGCCACCGCTTCGATCCCCGTACGGGGCAGCGGGTGTCGTGAACGGAGCGCTGCTCGCGGCGGTGCTGGCATCGGTGACGCTGTGGCACAGCTACCAGGGGGCGGAGCGGGCCGCACTCGAGGCCTCGATCGCGCAGGCCAACGCGCAGCTCGCGCGCGAGGCGCAGGCGCGGGGCGAGGCGCCGGTGCGGATCGAGTCGCTCGCGATTCCGTTCGACGCGTTGCATCGCAAGCTCGAGACCGCGATTCCGCGGGGGCACGGGCCGGATCTGTTCCTCGCGGCGCACGATCGGCTCGGCGACTGGGCGCGGCTGGGGCTGTTGCGGCCGCTGCCGGAGGCGGTGGCGGCGCGCTGGCGGTCGCGCGTGTTGCCGGGACTCGCGGAGGCGCTCACCGACGGGCGGGGGCGGCTGCTGGCGTTTCCGTTCACGTTCAAGGGGCTCGTTCTCTATCGCAACCGGCAGCTCGTGCGCGATGCGCCGCCGGACATGGCGGCGCTCGAGGCGCTCGCGCCGGCCATGCGGGCTCGTGGGGGCTGGGCGCTCGGCTACGACACCGGCTCGTTCTTCTTCCACGCTCCCTTCTTTCTCGCCCACGGAGCGCGTGTGTTCGCCGAGCCGCCGGAGCGCGGCGATCCGCCGCCGTTCGCGGTGTTCGATCGGCGGGCGCGCGCGTCGTACGCGTACGTGATCGGGCTGGCCGAGCGGGGGGTGATCCCGCGCGAGGTCTCGAGTGCGACGCTTGCGCGGCTGTTCGAGGCAGGGCGTCTGGCCACGGTGATCTCGGGGCCGTGGTTCGCGGGGCAGATCGATCTGCCGGCGGACCGGTGGGCGGTCTCGGCGCTGCCGCGGTTGCGCGGCCGGCGTCTCGGCTCGTTCGTGACGGTGGAGGGGCTGTTCGTGGCGGCCTCGAGCCGCGACGTACCGGCGGCGGTGCGTGCGGCGCAGGCGCTGCTGGACGCCTGGCGGGTGCGCGCGCGTCGCGGGCTGCAGCCGCCGGTGCTGCGCTCGGCGTGGCGGGCGCCGGAGCGGGCCGCCCTGCCGCCGCTCGTGGCGGCGCAGGAGCGCGCGCTCGCGCACGGGCGCGTCACGCCGAATCGGCCGGAGATGGCGCTGGTCTGGGAGCCGGTGGGACGGCTGCTCAAGGAGACGCTGTGGCGGGGCGAGCCGCTCGAGCCGGCGCTCGCGCGGGCGCGCACGGCGCTTGCGATCGCGAGTCGTCCCCCGCCGCCGGCGCGCGATCCGGCGCCGTGGCTGGTGGTGGCGGGCGTGCTGTTGCTCGGGGCGTGCGGCTGGGCGCTGGTGCGTGCGCGGCGGCTGCACCTCGTGGACCGGGTGCGTCGCGAGCGGTTTCCGCTGCTCATGTCGCTGCCGGCGGCGGTGGCGGTGGCGCTTCTCGTGGGGGTGCCGCTGCTCACCGGCGTGGTGCTGTCGCTGTTCGCGCACGTGGACGGCGGATTCCGGTTCGTGGGGTGGGCGAACTTCGTGGATCTGCTCGGTTCGCGAAGCTACGGTCCGTCCGATCCGCTGTCGTTCTGGTTCACGCTCGGGGTGACGGTGTTGTGGACGGCCGTCAACGTGGCGTTGCACGTGACGATCGGGCTGGTGCTGGCGCTCGCGCTCGCGCGCACCGGTCTGCGGTTCGGGCGGCTGTGGCGGGTGTTGTTGATCCTGCCGTGGGCGGTTCCGAACTACATCACGGCGCTGGTGTGGCGGGGGTTGTTCGACACGCAGCTCGGGGCGATCAACGCGTTGCTCGGACTGGCGGGTCTCGAGCCGGTGGCGTGGTTTCAGCGGTTCTGGACGGCGTTCGGTGCGAACGTGGTGACCAACACCTGGCTCGGCTTCCCCTTCATGATGGTGGTGGCGCTCGGTGCGTTGCAGAGTGTGCCGCGGGAGCTGGAGGAGGTGGCGCGGCTGGCGGGGGCGAATCGCTGGCAGCGCTTCCGGCACGTGGAGTGGCCGTTTGTGCGCCCGGCGCTGGTGCCGGCGGTGCTGCTCGGTTCGGTGTGGACGTTCAACATGTTCAACGTGATCTACCTGGTCTCGGGTGGGGAGCCGGGCGGGGCGACGGAGATCCTGATCTCGGAGGCGTACAAGTGGGCGTTCGAGCGTCGGATGCGCTACGGCTACGCGGCGGCGTATGCGGTGCTGATCTTCGCGATCCTGCTGCTCTACGGGCGGTTCGTGCTGGGCGGGCGTGAGCGGGACGCGGCGGTCGGGCCCCGGGAGGTTCGGGCATGAGGGGGGCGTGGGGCCGTCTCGGTGCGGGAGCGCTCGTGGCTCTGGCGCTGGTGTTCGTGCTCGGACCGCTGGTGTGGGTGCTCGATCTGGCGTTGCGGGACGGGGCGCAGCTCGGCAGCGCGATCGATCCGACGCGCTGGGGCTGGCAGACGTTCGAGGCGCTGTTCGCGCGCCGGGACGCGAGCGGCTGGCCGCTGTTTGTGCGCCAGCTGTGCAACAGCCTGCTGGTGGCGGGGTGTACGGCGGTGGTGGCGACGTCGGTGAGTGCGACGGCGGCGTATGCGCTGAGTCGGTTTCGGTTCGTGGGTCGTGATCGCGGGCTTCGGCTGCTGTTGGCGGTACAGATGTTTCCGGGCGTGGTGGCGCTGGTGCCGATCTACCTGATCCTGGACGGGCTGGGGTTGATCGATCGTCTCGCGGGGCTGGTGCTGGTGTATGCGAGCACGGCGATTCCGTTCTCGGTGTGGATGTTGAAGGGCTTCTACGACCAGGTGCCGGTGGAGATCGAGGAGGCGGCGCGTCTGGACGGGGCGAATCGGTGGCAGGTGTTCCGGCACGTGGTGCTGCCGCTGGTGCGACCGGGGCTGGCGGTGACGGCGCTGTATGCGTTTCTCGGGGGCTGGAACGAGTTCATCCTGGCGGCGACGTTGCTCGACGACGAGGCTCGGTACACGGTGCCGGTGGCGTTGCAGCAGTGGATCGGTGCGTACGGCGCGCGCTGGGACCTGTTCGCCGCGGGTGCGGTGATCGTGTCGTTGCCGGTGATTGCGCTCTTCTATGTGCTGCAGCGGCACCTGACGGCGGGCCTGACCGCGGGCGCGGTCAAGGGCTGACGTCCTGCCCGCAACCCCTGGCATCCGGCGGCCTGCCGGACGCACCGATCCCCACGACCGCAACGCACACCTGTGCCGTCCCCCCGCAGGGGCGCGGTTGATCGCCGCCCGCACCAACCACGTCCCCCCTCTCCCCTTGCCCCGCCCCTCTCACC
>RFJN01000340.1 GCA_003694875.1 Planctomycetota bacterium
GCACTGCGCGCGCGCGGCCTCGTCCTTCTTCGCACACTTGCCGCAACACGCCACATGCGCCGCGATCATCTTCTTCGCCGCGCAGAAGGCGCACTTCGCATGCTCGAGCTTCTCGTTCGCGGCGTTGCATGCGGTGCACGAGGCCGCCTTGCCCTCGGCGCACATGTGGCAGCCGGCGGTCTTGCGGACCTTGGCCGCCACCTTCTTGCACTGCTCGCACTGCTCACGGGCGTTGCGGCACGTGTCGCAGCGGATCATCGACGCAATCTTCGCCACCATGTCGCAGTACATGCAGCCGGACTTCTTGCCGTGGGCGTGCTCGCCGTGCTCACCGTGGCCGGCGTGCTTGCCGCCGTCGGCACCCTCGGCGAGGGCGATTCCGCCCACACTCCACGACAGCAGGGCTGCGACGACGAGAAATCCCATGGCGATCCGTTTCATGCTCCGTTCCTCCTCTCGCCTTCGATCCGACGCGCGGTCACTCGTCGCGCTGTCGTTATTCCTGCGCGACGCGTTGCACCATCACGTTCGAGCCGACGCGCGTCAACTCCGGTGGGCGACCCTGCTCGATATGACGTCCGGGGCCTGTGTGTTCCCGTCGCGAATCGTCGCTGCCCGTCGTGCGGCGTCGCGCCACCGCTGTCGGTGCCACGTTGCCTCCGCCTCCGAGCTTCGGTACGCTCGCCCCCGCACCTGCCCAACGGAAACGGATTGCGGTGTCGACCGGCTGCACGGTCACGAGCCCGTCACCGCATTGCCCGTGCTCCGTGTAGCTGCACGGCAACGCTTGCTCGACGAGCGACAGGAGAGGCGCGTCGTGTCTGTTGGTTGCTCCGTGATTCAGCGCACGGCGAGCCAGTCCCGATTGCGCAGCACTCCCACCGCCAGGGCGATCTGCCGGGGGGTGAACCGACGCTTGCGGCGATTCCACGCGTACATCTGCTGCTCGACGTCCTTCGGGTTGTCGGCGCCCTGGTGGGTCATCACCCAGTGCACCGTCGCGAGGAGTTCGAGGCCGAACGGCGATTCGAAGCCTTCGACAAGTTGCGCAACCCGCTGGAACCGGGCGCGCGTCTCGGGGTGTCGCGCGAGTTCCTTGTCTGCCTCATCCACTGCACCCGGCATGAGTTTCAACCGCTTGTCGGGTCGGTCGCCGCCGTCTCCGTAGCCGACGATCAGGTGACCTTCGATTGCATGCAGCACGTGACGCAGGTTCTCCGCGTAGGGGCCGTAGTGCCCTTTGCGGAACCGCAACCGCAGCGGTTCGCCGGCTGCCTGCATGAAGTAGGTGAGCTTGTGTACCTCGAGCAGCGTGACGAAGGGGTCGAGCAATCCGGCCAGGTAGCGATCCATGAGCCCGATGAGTGCGGCCCGTGCGGGTGTCATCCGTGGTTGCCTGCCCGTGCGCGGTATCGCGCCGCATGGCGGAGCGCCCTGCGGTTCATAGACCACGATGCGTACCCCTTGCAATGCTTCGAGGGCGGACTCCATGCGCTGGCGTACCTCGCGCCAGGACAGGCCGCCCAGTCCGCAACCGAGCGGTGGCAGCGCGATGGAACGGATTGCCCGTTCTCGGACGACGCGCGCCAGGGCCTGCAGTCCTGCTTCGATGTCCTCGAGGCGACTCTTGGAACGCCAGTGGCGCTTGGTCGGGAAATTGATGATGTAACGCGGCGGTCCGGGCCGGCCGGTCTCGTGCACGAACAGCCGGCCGGGCCGTACTTCTCCGCGCCGACATGCCGCAGCGTACGCCTTGAAGTTCGCCGGGAAGGCCTTCTTGAACTGGAGTGCGATGCCGCGCCCCATGATCCCCACGCAGTTGACCGTGTTGACGAGGGCCTCGGCATCGCTGTCGAGAATATTGCCGCGAGTGTACTCGATCATACCTCTCGTCCCCGTGTCAATAATACCAGTCGCGCCGTAGCAGGACGCGCGGGCGGTGGGAAGCACCGCGCAGGATTGTATGCACCTGTTTCTTGTACGGCTCCGAGTGAACGCCGATTGCCTCGATGCGATGCCACGGAACGCGGTTCTCCACGAGGAACTCGGCCTGCTTGCCTTCCTTGGTCTCGGCACGCCGCCAGTTTCGGGCGAAGACGGCTTTCCAGTCGATTTCGCGTAGCTGCGCCAAGTCGCAACGGTCCTCGAAGTACCGCGATCCAGCGTTGGAGAGCGTGAACGCCCAACGCAGTTGCTCTGACTCTGCCCAGCGAACGGTCGCGTACAAATCGGCCACGAGGTGCACGATCGGCTCCTGGCCACCACGGTACGCTAGCTCCGGGTGATTGCCCTTGTGGAGGAGATATAACATGACCGAGCGGGGACAGAAGTAGAACGGCACGCACTCACCCACGCGCAGCCCAGGCCGGCTGGTCAGTGCGAGATCCTTGAGACGACGCCGCTTGATCGCAGACATTCCGATGCTGGTGCCGGGCGGCCGGCGCTTCTGTACCTCGGCGTCGCACCACAGAAACCCGTCTTGGATGATCGAGGCCAGGCGGTTGACATGAACGATGTGGTACAGCTTGGGGGCTTGCGGTACCTCGCCATGGCGTGAACTGCTGGACACAGCTCACCCCCCCCCTCGAGCCAGACGCGTCACTCGAATGCAGCATACATCAGCGGTCTGTCATGATTCCGCGGGCGGGGTCAGGGATCGTGGTGCGGCGATCTGGTGCACGTACAACTTGCCCGTCAGCACCTGTGGCGGGTCCTCCCACGCGGAAGTCGTCGACGAGGGTCTGTTCAGAAACGAGCCCGTCGCGAGAGATTCGGCCTGCGCCGGCTGGCGAGGAGCGAGGTTCGAAGACGCCGGAGGCGTACGGAAGTACGTCGAGGACGGCTTCGGTTCTCGCGACGCCGCAAGTCGGCGATCAGCCGGAGATCGCAGCAGGGGGGCTAAACAGAGCCGAGGCCGTAGGGTGCTGGGCTCGTCGGAGCCGTGGTTGCCAGTTGCCGCCGCCGTCGAACGAGGCTGCGGCAGGTCCGGGAAGCTGTGCGGCGTCTTGCACTCGGCTGTGCTGCACCTTGGAGGCGGGGCTCGGTGTGCCGGTTGGAGTACCGCGCACCGGCACACGTCCCCAGTGTACGGAGGATGGAACACGGGGCCGGCACCGCAAGGTGCCGGCCCCATGCCGGTTGCGAACCCGGTGTCGTGCGTCGCGACGCTACTTCTTCGCTGCGCACGTCTCGCACTTGACCGCGAGAACCGCCTCGCGCACCTTCTGGCAGCCCTTGCACTGCGCGCGCGCGGCCTCGTCCTTCTTCGCACACTTGCCGCAACACGCCACATGCGCCGCGATCATCTTCTTCGCC
>RFJN01000341.1 GCA_003694875.1 Planctomycetota bacterium
TCGGAGAGCTGGCTCAGGATCGTGTCCACGCGCTCGCGCAGCTGGCTCTTCTGCGAGAGTTCGATCGCGTCGCTCGCGCGCTCGTCGCGCAGCAGATCCCCGAAGTGGCACTCGTCCTCGCCGCCGTACGGCTGGTCGAGCGAGAGCGCGCTGCGGCTGAGTTCGAGCAGCCGTCCCACCTCGGCCGCCGACAGCCCGGTGCGCTCGGCGAGTTCCTCGAGCGACGGTTCGCGGCCGTGGCGCTTGACGAACGCCTCGCGCTGTTCGACGAGCTGGGTGAGGTGCTGGATCGCGTGCACGGGGATGCGCACCGTGCGCGACTGGTAGGCGATCGAGCGGGTGATCGTCTGCTTGATCCACCAGGTGGCGTAGGTGCTGAACTTGTTGCCGCGCGAGGCCTGGTAGCGATCGAGCGCCTTCATGAGCCCGGTGTTGCCTTCCTGGATCAGGTCGAGAAAGGGCAGCCCCTTGTTGCGGTAGCTCTTGGCGATCGAGACCACGAGCCGCAGGTTCTTCGCGCTCAGCCGCTTCTTGGCCGTCTCGTAGGCGCGCCGCGCCTCGCGCACCGCGTCGATGTACAGCCGCAGGATCTTGGGGGTGGCGACCGCCTCGATCTCGGCGCTGCGCAGCGCCTCGCGGGCGCGGGCGAGCTGGGCGGCGTCGGCCCCGCGCCGGCTGGCGGCGCGCGCCCGGCGCTCGGCGCTCTTGATCTCGCGCAACCGCTGGCGCGCTGCCTCGAACAGCTGCTCGAGAAGCGAGATCTGGATGTTGTACGGATCGAGCAGCTCGACCGCGCGCTCGATGCGATCGCGCACCTCGGCGCGCAGCGTGAGACGGGTACGCGCGTCCTCGCTTGCGAGATAGCGGGCGAAGCGCTCGCGCGCACCGGCGAGAAGGCGACCGACCGCGCGCACGGTGGTGGGGATCGTGCGCAGCAGCTCGGCGCGAACCGCGCCTTCGCGCACATCGAGCAGCAGCGCCCGATCGATCGGCAGCTTGCCGGTGTGTACCCGTTCGAGGATCTCGAGCGCCTGCTCGATCGCGGTCGCGGTGTGCAGGATCGCGCGCCGCAGCGCGCCGCGGCTGCGCTCGAGTTCTCCGGCGAGTTCTCGCTCCTCCTCGGCCGAGATCGGAGGGATCCGGCTCATCTGGTGCAGATAGACCTTGACGAGATCGGCGTCCGATCCAGCCGTCGAACCCATACCGTCCCCCTCGGGTGCTGCGCCGCCTGTCCGGGTCGTGCTCGGGCGCGGCCCCACGCCGCATGGGCACCACTTGCGCCCCGAGCTTCTCGCCGTGCTAACTTCCCAACGTCCACTCATAGCGCAGCGGCTCGCAAACCGTCAAGGCCGCCCGCCGCGGCCCGGCAGGGCAATGTCGAGGGCTGCAACGGGTTGCACGGCGTGGTGGCGGCACGCCGCGGCTCGGCTCGCGTCCGCCGCGGGGTCCTTGACAACCCGGCGTTGGGGCCCCGCCCGCGGCGGGTCGGTCCGCGGCGGTGTGCAGCGGATCGGGCCTCGACATATCATGGCCTCGGGCGCGCGCAGGAGAGCAGCCGGGTGCCGGACGACCTCGTACCGATCGAACTCAAGAGCCTGTTCCGGATCGCGAGCATGGGCGGTGGGGTGCTGCTCGATGCGGGCGAGAAGACGTTCGCCATGTTCATCGGCGCCGCCGAGGTGCGCGCGCTCGCGCTCGCGGCCGAGCGGCTCGAGCCGCCGCGTCCGCTCAGCCACAACCTGCTCGACGCGATCCTGCGGCGCACCGGCATCGAGGTGCTCTCGCTCGTGATCGACGCGCTGCGCGACGACACCTTCCATGCGACGTTGACGCTGCGGCGCGGGGGCCGCGAACTCGAGATCGACTGTCGGCCGAGCGACGGGCTCGTCATGGCGATCCGCCACCGCGCCCCGATCTACGTGCGCCGCGAGGTGCTCGAGCGGGTGGACGACGGTGAGGCGGTGCTGCGCGCGCTGCAACAGCGGCTGCGCGGACTCGGCGCCGCGCCGCGACCGGAGCCCGCCCCGCCGCCCGCCCGCAGCGAGCCGCCGGAGGCCGAGGGCCCGGTCGGGGATGTGCGCGAGGTCGGCGGCATCGACTGGTCGTTTCTCGACGAGCTCGAGGCCGACTGAGCGCGCGGCAGCGCGAGGGCTCCCGAGGGGCGCTGGCGTTACAGCGCGTTGCGCTCGATCACCGCCGGCAGCCCCCCGCGCTCGAACGCCGCGAGCGAGCGCTCGGCGAAGCCCTTGCCCGGTTCGAGGGCGGCGCGAAGCGGCTCGCACAGCGCCTGCTCGCCGTGCCCGCGCCGGCGCAGCGCATGGGCGGCGCGCTCGAGTGTGCGGGTGGCGAGCGCGCGCAGCGAGTGGCCCGCCACCTCGGCGTCGAGTCCCGCCTGCGCGGCCGCGGCCATGGCGCGGTCGTACTGCGGCGCGAGCGGGGCGAGTTCCGCGAGCGTCTCGTCGAGCGCCGCCTCGTCGTACAGCAGCCCCGTGTACAGCGCCGCCACCCCGATCGCCGCCTCGAGCGGCACCGCGTCCGGAGCGCGGCACTCCACGACGCGGCGCTTGAGGCGCGCGTCGGTGAAGATCCCCGACAGGTGCAGATCCCAGTCGGCGAGTTCGGCGCGCCGGGCGCCGATCCCCTCGCGCAGCAGCGCGCCGAACGGACGCGCGTGCGCGTCGGCCACCCCCCCGTCCTCGGCGCGCACGAGCAGCGCCGGGATCGCGAGCA
>RFJN01000342.1 GCA_003694875.1 Planctomycetota bacterium
GTCGCCATGCGGGTGCGCGATCCGCGCGAGCTGTCGCTGCCGCCGGTGGGGCTGCTCACCCTCGAGGACGCCGAGACCGGCGAGGAGGTGGAACTCGACACGCGCAGCGCGCGGCTGCGGCGTGCGTACGAAGAGGAGCGGGCCGCGCAGGACGCCGCCTGGCAGGCGGCGGTGCGTCGGGCGGGGATCGATCTGGTCGATCTGCGCACCGATCGACCCTATCTGCTGCCGCTCATGACGTTCTTCCGCAACCGCAGACGGAGGCTGGCCGGATGAGAGCGCGACGACGCATGGGGTGGGCCGCGATCGTGGGGGTGGTGCTGTTCGCGGGCGCGCCGGCGACGCGAGCCGCCACGCCGCCGCGACCGACACCGAGCGCAGGCGCACGGCCCGCGGTGCCGGCGGAGCTGCTCGGTTCCGACGACGAGCTGCGCGACGTGCCGCCGCCGGTGATCGCCCCGCCGCGCCGGCGCGCCTGGCCGTACGCGGCCGGGCTCGTGGGGCTGCTCGCCGCCGCGGGGACCGGCGCGCTGCTGCGCCGGCGCCGCTCGCAGCCGCGCCCGCTCGATCCGTGGCAGGAGATGGCGCAGGCGCTCGAGAGCGCGCGGACGCAGCTCGGTGAGGGGTGTGTGGCGGAGGCGGCGGCAGCGCTGTCGGCCGCGAGCCGGCGGCTTCTCGAGCGCTGGCTCGAGCAACCGGTGCTCGCATGGACGGTCGAGGAACTCGGCCGGTTCGTCGACGCCTTGCCCGAGTCCGACCCGCGGGTGCCCGTGCTCCGGGCGTTCGCACGCGCGATCGGCGAACTGGAGACGCTCGCGTACGCGCCGGGCGGCGGCGACCGCAGCCGCGTCGAGGCGCTCGCGGACGAACTCGAGCGGCTCGCCGGGCAGGCGCGCGCTGTGAGCGAGGCGGCAGACGCTTCGAATGAAGGAGACGCACGGTGATCGAACTGTCGCAACCCTGGTGGCTCGTTGCGCTGGCGGTGCTGCCGGTGCTGGCGTGGCTGCGTGGTGGCCGCGGACGCGCCCCCGCGCTGCGCTTCTCGTCGGTGGCCGCCGCGCGGCGCGTGGCACGGCGCCGTCGCAGTCGGGCGGGCGCGTTTGCCTCGTTCCTGCGGCTGGCGGCTCTCGCGCTGCTGATCGGCGGCCTCGCGCGCCCGCAGCGCGTCCAGGCGCACGCGGACGTGCAGGCGAGCGGGGTCGAGATCCTGCTCGCGGTCGACGTCTCGGGCTCCATGCAGGCGATGGACTTCGAGGTGGCCGGGCGGCCCGTCGACCGGCTGACCGCGGTCAAGCGCGTGGTGAAGCGATTCGTTCGCAAGCGACCCGCCGACCGGATTGGACTGGTCGCGTTCGCGGCGAAGCCCTACCTCGTGAGTCCGCTCACGCTCGATCACGACTGGCTGCTCGAGCGGCTCGATTCGCTCGAGATCGGCATGATCGAGGACGGCACCGCGATCGGCTCGGCGCTCGCCGCCGCCACCGCGCGCCTGCGCGACGAGAAGGCGAAGAGCAAGGTGGTGATCCTGCTGACCGACGGCGTGAACAACGCCGGCGAGATCGCGCCCGAGACCGCGGCCGAGGCGGCCGCCGCGCTCGGGATCAAGGTCTACGCCATCGGCGCCGGCACGCGCGGCAAGGCGCCCATGCCCGCGGTCGACCCCTTCGGGCGTCGCACGGTCGTGATGGCGGATGTCGAGATCGACGAGGCCACGCTCGAAAAGGTGGCCCGGACCACCGGCGGCGCCTACTTCCGCGCGACCGACACCGCCTCGCTCGAGCGGATCTACGACGAGATCGACCGACTGGAGAAGACAGAGCACACCCTGCACCGCTACGCGGTCCGCACCGAGCTGTTCCCCTGGCTCGTGTGGCCGGCGCTGGGGTTGCTCGGCATCGAGTGGCTGTTCGTGCGGCTGCGGCTGCGACGACTGCCCTGAACGGAGAGAACCGACACCCATGACGACGGAACACGGCTGGCTTGCTCCCTGGTGCCTCGGGCTCGGTGCCGCCCTCGCCGCGGGCGTGCTGCTCGTGCAGTGGCGGCTCGGGCGGCTGCGGCGGCGGTTGCTGCAGCGCGTTGCGGCCCCCGCGGTGCTCGATCGCCTGGTGGTCGCGGTATCGCCGGGCCGCCGCTGGCTCAAGGCCGCCCTCGGCGCCCTCGGGATCTTCCTCGTGAGTGCCGCGCTCGCCCGTCCCTGGTGGGGGATCGAGGTGCAGCCCGCACGTGCGCGCGGGATCGATGTCCTGTTTGCACTCGACACATCGAAATCGATGCTCACCCCGGACCTGCGCCCGAACCGGCTCGTGCGCGCGCGGCTCGCGATCCGCGACATGGTGCGGCGGCTCGAGGGCGGACGCGTGGGGCTGGTCGCCTTCGCGGGCGAGGCCTTCGTGATGTGTCCGCTCACGAGCGATATCGACGCGTTCATCGAGACCCTCGAGGCGGCGCAGGTGGGGGTGGTGCCGACCGGCGGCACCGATGTCGCGGCGGCGATCGCCGAGGCGCGCAGGGTGTTCGAACAGGGCACCCGCCACCGCATCCTCGTGCTCGTGACCGACGGGGAGGATCTCGAGGGCGAGGCGCTCGAGGAGGCGCGTGCCGCTGCGCGCGAGGGGGTGGTGATCCACACCGTCGGCGTCGGCACCCCCGCCGGCGCGCCGATCCCGGTGCGCGACGAGCACGGGCGGGTACACACCCTGCGCGACGAGAACGCGGAGGTGGTCGTGTCGCGGCTCGACGAGAAGACGCTGCGCGAGATCGCCCGCATCACCGGCGGGCTGTACCGGCCGCTCGGCACGCGCGGTGACGGGCTCTTGCAGATCTACGAGCAGGTGTTGCGCAAGGTGCCCGAGCGCGAGGGCGAGGTGCGCAGTCGGCGCAAGCCGATCGAGCGCTACGGGTGGCCGCTCGGGGCGGCGCTCGTGCTGCTCGGACTCGAGTGGGCGATCGGCGAGCGCAGACGCCGTGTGGACGCGCGGCGGCGGCCCGTGCTCGCACCGGTCGCCGAACCCGAACCGCTCCCGGTGCGGCGATCGCCGAGCCCGGTGGGGCGGGCCGCCGCGGCGGCGCTCGTCGTGCTCGCGCTCGCGGCCGCGGCGCGGGCCGAGCAGCACGCCGCGCCCGATCCCGACGCGGCGGTGGCCCGCGGCGCGTGGCAGCAGGCGTACGAGGGCTATCGCGCACGGATCGAGCACGAGGGCGAGCGGCCCGACTGGCTCTACAACCTTGGCGTGGCGGCCTACCGGCTCGGGCAGCTCGACGAGGCGATCGAGGCGTTCGAACAGGTGCTGTCCACCGATGATCTGGGGTTGCACGAGCGCGCCTTCCAGGGACTCGGCAACGCGCTGTACCGCAAGGGGCGCAAGGCGCTCGAGGCGGGCGATCCCAAGGGGGCGCTCGCGCTGTGGCGGCGCGCGCTCGAACAGTTCGAGGCGGCGCTCGATCTCGATCCGGACAACGCCGACGCCCGGCACAACCGCGACGTCGTGAAACGACGTATCGAAGCGCTCGAACGCTGGCTCGAGCAGCAGCGACGCCGGCGGCAGCAACAACAACAGCAGCAGCAGAAGCAACAACAGCGACAACGGCAAGACCAGCAGCAACAGAACCAGCAACAGCAGAGTCAGCAACGCCAACAACAACAACAGCAGCAGCAGAAGCAGAATTCGCAGCAGCAGCAGCAGCAGCGACAGGGACAGCGTCAACAGCAACAGCAGCAGCAGCGACAGGGACAGGGACAGCAGCAGAAGCAGCAGCAGCAACAAGGACAGAAGGGACAGCAGGGTTCGCAACAACAACAACAGCAACAACACCAACAGCACAGCCGGCAGCAACAGCAACAGGGACAGGGCCGGCAGAACCGGCAACAACAACAGCAGCAGCAAAAGGGACAGGGGGCGCAGGAGAGCTCGCAACAGCGCACCAACCCGCAGCAGGGGCAGAACGAACAGCAACAGCCGCAGACCGGCGCCGACGCACGCAAGCGGCCCGAAGGGCAACAGCCACAGCGGTCACCCGATGCGAACGGCAACCGGCAGGACAGCCAGCGCGAGCAGCGTTCGGACCAACAGCGCGACCGGTCGGAGGCGAAGCGGCGTGAGCGCGCCGGTGAGGCCTCGGCCGGCGAGCGACAACGGCAGGACAGCTCCCGGCAGGAGCGCTCACCCGCCTCGCGCGGCAAGCGCGGCGAGACGCAGCGCGAGGACGAGAAACA
>RFJN01000343.1 GCA_003694875.1 Planctomycetota bacterium
AAGATCCAGCGTCCGCACCTGCGCGAGATCCTCAAGCGCGACCTCGACCTGCTGCGGCAGCTCGCGGCGCTGTTCGAACGCGACCCGGAGCTGCGCCGCTGGCAGCCACTCGCGCTCGTGGAGGAGTTCGAGAAGTCGATCTACAAGGAGATCGACTTCGGTCGCGAACTGCACAACATCAAGAAGTTCGCCGGCATCTTCGCCGACGATCCGAGCGTCTACGTCCCGAGCGTGTACGAGGATCTGAGCACCGAGCGGGTGCTCACCATGGAGTTCATCGACGGGATCAAGGTGAGCTCGGACCGGCTGCGCGAACAGCCGTGGTTCGATCCCGAGGTCGTGGCGCACAACGGGGTGCGCATGATCCTCGTGCAGCTGTTCGAGCACGGCTTCTTCCACGCCGACCCGCACCCGGGCAACCTCTTCATCCTGCCGGGCAACGTGATCTGCCCGATCGACTACGGGATGATGGGGCTGCTCGATCAGGAGCGGATCGACGAGCTGCTGCTGTTTCTCGTGGCGCTGCTCACCCAGAACGCCGAGCGCATGGTGCGGCTGCTCGAACGGCAGGGAATCGTGGGGGAGCACGTCGACACGGGCGCTCTCAAGACCGACCTGCTCGACCTCATGGACCGCTGGCTCGGGGTGGATCTCGCCCGGATCGACGTCGCGGTCTACATCCAGGCGATCTTCGACGTCATCACCCGCCACCGCATCATGCTGCCGCCCGATCTGCTGCTCATGGGCAAGGCGCTGGCCACGATCGACGGGGTGGCGCGCGACATCTACCCGCAGCTCGATCCGATCGAGGCGATGCGGCCGCACGTGCTGCGCATCTACTTCCGCCGCCTCGCCGCACCGGAGTTCTACCTGCGCGACACCCGGCGCGCGCTCGAGGACTCGATCTACCTCGCGCAGCGACTGCCGCGAATCGTGCACCAGGTGCTGCTGCAGCTTCGCGACGGACGGCTGCTCGTGCGCAACGAGCCGAGCGAGCCCACGCTCGAGCGCATCCTGCGCGAACGCAACCGCGCCGCGAACCGGCAGGCGGTCGCGCTGCTGATCGTGGGCGGGGGCGCGATCTCGAGCTACCTGCTGATCCACGGCCAGGGCTGGTTGCCGTGGCTCGGCGGGCTCGGCTACGTGGCGGCCGCGGTCCTCGGACTGTACTTCGTCTTCGGTCTGTTGCGCTCGGGGGGGCAGTGAACACGAGCCGTTCCGATCGACCGGCACGCTGGGCGTTCGAGGCGCTGTTCGCACCCGGCACCGACGCGGGCCGGCTCGAGCACGTCTTTTCCGGCGGCACGGTCGTCGTCGTGCGCCCCTCGGTGCTGCGCCAGGTGATCCGCACCCACGCGCAGTGGATCGCGATCGACCCGCCGCACCCCCACTCGCTGGTGTTGCCGCGCGCGGCCCTCGAACGGATCGTGCTGCAGCACGGGCTGCTGCTCGAGACCGAGGGGCTCGACGACCCGGTGGTGCTCGTCGCCGAGCCGGGACCGGCCGAGCGCAGCGCGCTGCCGCCGTGGGTGGTGCAGCGGCGGCTGCTCGCCGGCGCCTACCACGCGCTCGTGCACGCGCGTCTCGAACGGCTCGTGCGGCGGGGTGAACTCGGAGCGCAGCGCGCGCGGCAGCTGCTCGGTCGGTTCGGCCACCCCCAGGCGCGCGAGGCGCTGCGGGTGCTCGCACACGCCGACGAGCTGCTGCCGCCGCCCGGCCCCACACGCGATCTGATCGAACTGCTCGCACGCGGCCTCGAGCTCCGGCACGCCGCCGCCCCGTGGCGTCTCGAGGCGTGGTTCCCGTCGCTGCAGCCCGGCGATCTCGAACGGGTATGCGCGGCGCTGCGGACCGACGGGATCGCCCTCGATCCGGAGGCGGTGCTCGGATCGGAGGCGAGCGGCTGGCTCGCCGATCTGGCCCCGCGCCCGCGCGAGGAAACAGACTCCGTCCGCAGCGAGACGCGTACCGACGCCGAACCGCCGCCAGCGGCCGAACACCTCGCACACCGGCTGTGGCACGCACTCGGCGAGCGCGGGCCGCGACCGGAGCGGTGGGCGGCCGCGCTCGCCCCGCTCATCGAGGCGCGCGAGGGAGGTACGCTCGCGCGGCGCGGACGCAAGCTGCTCGCCGATCTCGACCGCGCCTGCCTCGACGCCGAGCAGCCCGCCACCGCGATCGACCTCACCGGCTGGCTGCGCTCGTTCGGCCGCCGCCCGCTGCGGCGTGCGCTGCACGACCAGGTTCCGGTGCGGGTGCACCGCCGTCTGCGCACCGCGCTCGGCCGTGCGCGTCGGCTCCGCACCGAACGAAGCGATCTCGAGCCGCTCGTCGCCGTCCTCGAAGGGGCGACGCAGCACGCCGAGACCGCGATCCGCGAGCGCTTCACCCCTGGGCTGCGCGCCGCGCTGCGCGCGGTGGGGCTCGATCCGCACACGGTGGTCGAGGAGCTCGCGGCCGACAAGACGGCGGACGAACTCGTCGATCGGCTGCTCGAGCGCGACTACGTCTCGTTCGCCGACCTGCGCGACGAGCTGAGCCGCAACGACCTCAAGCTCGAGGACGTCGAGAGCCCGCTGCAGCTGCTGACCGGCGACGCGCTGCTGCGCGCCGACCGCCTGCTCGGTCGCCGCTACCCCGGCGTCTACCGGCGCTCGACGTTCTACATGCGCTTTCTGCAGCGCACGAGTTCGCTCTTCTTCGGCACCCGCCTCGGCCGCTGGCTCGTGCGCTTCCTGCTGCTTCCGTTCGTGATCTCGATCATGACCCTCGAGGGGCTGCAGCACCTGCTCGAACCGATCGGGCATGCAACGGGGCTCGGCACGCCCCACCTCGTGCACCGCGGCAGCGTGCTCGCGCTCGCCGCCTTCGCCCTCGGGCTGCTCGAGTACCCGCCGCTGCGGCGGCTCGTGGCGGGGCTCGCGCTGCGGGTGGGTCGGGGGCTGCGGCTCGTCCTCTGGGCGCTTCCGCTACGGCTGCTGCGACTGCCGTGGCTGCGACGGCTGCTCGACACCGCGCTGTTCGCCGTGATCCGGCGCGCGGTGGTGCGCCCGGCCGCCGTGGTGGGGCTCGTGTGGCTGCTCTTGCGCGCCTACGGGCTCGATGTCTACCTCGGCTGGCGCGAGTGGGCCGCGATCTTCATCGCCTCGAGCGCCGCGATCAACACGCGCTTCGGACTGCAGCTGCAGGCACACCTGCGCGACACCTTTGCCGCCTGGTGGGGGCAGATCACCCGCCGGCTGCTGCCCGAACTCGTGCGCGCAACCCTCGACCTCTCGCGGCGCGCGCTCGGCGCGTTCGAGCGGGCCGCCCACCTCGTGGACGAGCTGTTGCGGGTGCGGCGCGAGGAAGGACGCGCGGTGGTCGCGTTCAAGATCGTGGCGGGGCGGGTGTGGGCGGTGCTGGCGTACGTGCTGCAGTTTCTCGTGACGCTGTTCATCGAACCACAGATCAACCCGATCAAGCACTTCCCGGTGGTGACGGTGTCGCACAAGCTGCTGCTGCCGAGCCTGCCGCTGTTCGTCTCGCTGTTCGAGGCGGTCTTCGAGCCCGCGCTCGCCAAGACCCTCGCGACGGCCACCGTCTTCACGCTCCCGGGCTTCTTCGGCTTCCTCGTCTGGGAGCTCAACGCCAACTGGCGGCTGTACGCCGCGAGCCGCAGCGATCGGCTCGAGCCCGCGCTCGTGGGCCGACACGGAGAGCGCATGCCGGCGCTGCTGCGACCGGGCTTCCACTCCGGCACCGTGCCCAAGGCGTGGGAGCGGTTGCGGCAGCAGGCCGAGGAGGCGTGGGAGCGGGGCGAGGCGCTGCACGCCTGGCGCGAACGATTGCGGCTGCAGGAGGTCACCGACGACGTCCGCCGCTTCTGGCAGCGGGAGTGCTGCCGGCTGCTCGCCGGCCGCAGCGAACTCGGCCCGGCGCCCTGGGAGGTGCGCAGCGTGCGCCTCGGCCGCTACCGGCTGGGGGTGGAACTCGGCCCGCCCGAGCACGAGCCGCTGCTGTTGTGGCTCGAGGTGCGCGGCCGCTGGCTCACCGCCGCGATCGAGCGCGCGGGCTGCGCCGCCGCGCTCGGGGCCGCGGGACGCGCGACACTCGCCGACGCGCTTTTCGGCGCGCTCGTGCGCGCACAGCTCGAGGCGTGGTGCCCGTGGGAGGGCCCCCAGCAGCCGCTGGCGATCGAGGAGCACGACGATTCGCTCGAGCGCGAGGTGCGCGACGTCGTGCAGGTCGACAGGACCCCGCCGGGGATCGATCTGCGCGCCCCGCGGCTGCGCTGGTCGGACTGGGTGGCGCGCTGGGA
>RFJN01000344.1 GCA_003694875.1 Planctomycetota bacterium
AGGGCGACGGCGGCTTCGTCTACGAACCGCCGGCCAACTTCTCCGGCTCGCTCACCTTCCGCTACCGCGTGACCGACGGGCAGGCGGAGTCCGAGCCCGTCACCGTCACGCTCACGATCGCGGAGGTGAACGATCCGCCGGTGGCGGTGGGCGACGCGCTGACGGTGCTCGAGGACAGCGTGCTCAACCAGGTCCGGGTGCTCGCCAACGACCACTCCGGTCCCGACGCGCCCGAGACGCTGCGGGTCGTGCGCGCGGGTCCGGCGCAGCACGGCTCGGTCGGCGTGCTTCCCGACGGTCGGCTCGTGGTCTACACGCCGGAACCCGACTTCAACGGCACCGACAGCTTCCCCTACGTCGTGAGCGATGGCCGGGGCGGACTTGCCGAGGGCCAGGTCCAGGTCGAGGTGCTGCCCGTCGACGATCCGCCGGTGTTCGACCCCGCGGGTCCGTTCGAGGTGGACGAGGGCAGCACGCTGTCGTTCTCGGTGCTCGCACGCGATGTCGACGGCGACACGCTCGAGTACGAGGCGCTCGAGCTTCCCGACGGCGCCAGCTTCGATCCCGCCACGCGCACCGTGCGCTGGCGTCCCGACTACGAGCAGGCCGGCACGTACGTGCTGCGACTGCGCGCATGCGACGGCGGCGAGCGGATCGAGCTCGGCAGCGAGCAGCTCTCGATCGCGGTCGGCGGCGGAGCCGGCGGCGACGAGGTGGCGGGCGGCGGACCCGAACTGCCCACCGACGTCGTGCTGTGCGACGAACTCGAGGTGACGGTGATCGTGCACGACGTCAACCGTCCGCCCTCGATCGTCGAGGCCGCGTCGGCCGGCGTCGCCACGAACCTGCCGCCGCTCGTGCAGGGTGCTGTCCTGCGGGTGCACGAGGAGGAGGTGCTCGAGGCGGAGCTGTTCGGGATCGACCCCGACGGCGACCCGGTGCAGCTCGCGGCCCTGCAGCTGCCCGAGGGGGCGCGCTTCGATCCCGAGCGGCGGGTGCTGACCTGGAGGCCGCGGTTCGGCGACCGCGGCAGCTACGTGGTCGGTCTCGCGGCGACCGACGGACAGCAGAGCGACTTCGCGAACGTGCGCATCGAGGTGCTGCCGAGCCAGCGGCTGCGGGGCGGTGCGGCCGGCTGCTCGTTCGGCGGCGGGGCGCGCGGGCCCGCCTCGGCGTCGTGGGCGCTCGTGCTCGGTGCGCTCGCGGTGTGGTTCGGACTGCGCCGGCGGCTCGGCAGGCGCTGCGCCGGCTGACGGCGAGCGGGCCCTTGCCTCCGGCCGTGGCGGCGGTATCCTCCGCCGCCATGGGCGAGAGCGAGACCGGCACGGCGTCGCGCGGCGCCGACGATCCCGCGCAGCGACGCGCCCGCCGGCGGCGTCGCCGGCGTGTGACCCGCGCGGCGTGGCTCGGCGCCGCGGCCGCCTTCGGCCTGCGGACCCTGGTGCTCGGGGTCTCGTGCATGCCGTGGTGGCTCGCGCTCGCGCTCGGGCGTCGACTCGGCGACGCCATGCACGGGCTGGGGCTGCGGCGGCGCACGATCGAGCACAACCTCGGACTCGTCTACGGGCAGCGACTTTCAGAGTCGCAGCGGCAGCGCATCGCGCGCGCGGCGCAGCGCAACCTCGCGCTCGGGCTGTTCGAGATCCTGCGCGCACTCGGCCCGCGGCGACGCGACGTGCTGCGCTCCTTCTCGTTCGCCGACGCCGCCTCGCGCGAACACGCCCGGCGCATCGAGGCGCAGCCCGGCCCGGTGCTGCTCGTGATCCCGCACCTCGGCAACTTCGATCTGCTCGGCGCGTGGTGGTGCTCACGCACCGGCCTCGCGCTGCACGTGGTCATGAAGCCGCCCGCGCTGCGGGCCGTCTTCGAACTCCTGCGCTCGGCGCGCGAGCGCTTCGGTTTCCACGTCGTGGACACGGGCTCGCGCGCGGTCATCACCGAGATCAACCGCCTGCTCGAGGCCGGGCGCCGCGTCTGCATGCTGCCCGATCAGCACGCCGGGCGGAAGAAGGGGGTGGTCGTCGAGTTCCTCGGGGTTCCCGCCTACACCTACCGCGGTCCCGCGATCGCCGCGCTGCGCCACCCCGAGGCGCGTGTGTACGTGGCGGCCACGTGGCGAGAGCGCGACGGCGCCGCCCACCGGGCGTGGGTGCGGCCGGTCGCGCCGCCGCCGTTGACCGGAGAGCTGTCCGAGGACGTGCACCGCTGGACCGCCCGCCTGTCGGCGGTCATGTCCGAGGTCGTGGGCGCCCACCCCGAGAGCTACCTCTGGCACCACCGGCGGTGGCGCCCGGTGCGTTGACCTATCGGTCTGCGCCGTTCAAGTCGAAGCGGTTCGCGTCGAACGGTGGGACTGTGGCCCGCACACCGCGGGACGACCGACGAGGGGGACCCTTGGCCCATGACCGACGACGCCCGCCCCTGGCGCGTGCTGCTCGTGGACGATGACCCGATGGTGCTGCGCCTCATGGCGCGACTGCTGCGCAAGGCGCAGCCGAGTTGGACGGTCGAGACGGCCGAGCGCGGCGCGCAGGCGCTCGAGGCCATGGGGCGCATGCCCTTCGACGCGGTGGTCTCGGATCTCGACATGCCCGGCATGCGCGGCAGCACGCTGCTCGAGGTCGTGGCGGAACGCCACCCCGGCACGCTACGCCTGATCCACTCGGGATCGGTGCAACTCGAGCACAACCTCGAGGCGGCAGCCGTCTCGCACCAGTTCCACGGCAAGCCCGCCGCCCCGCAGGGACTCGTCGCGGCGCTCGAGCGCGTGCACCGGCTGCGCTCCACGCTGCGCGATCCGCGGCTGCAGGCGCTCGTGGCACGGATCGACCGGCTGCCGAGCATCCCGCAGGTCTACGAGCGTCTGCTCGCGGAGATGCGCGCCCCCGAACCGTCGCTGCGCAATGTGGGCCGCATCATCGCCGAGGACGTCGCCATGACGGCGAAGGTGCTGCAGCTCGTGAACTCGGCGCTGTTCGGGCTGCGTTCGCGCGTGGCCGATCCCGTGCAGGCGGCCGCGGTGCTCGGGCTCAACACGCTGCGCACCCTCGTGCTCGGGCTCGAGCTGTTCTCGGGCTTCCGGGGCGACGACGTCGCGCGTCGGCACGTGGAACGACTGTGGCACCACAGCACCGCCGCCGCCGGGCTCGCACGCCGGATCGCATCGACCCCACGGCGCGAGCGTGCGGTGGCGGACGAGGCGTTTCTCGCGGGCATGGTGCACGACGTGGGCAAGCTGGTGCTCTGGAGCGCGCTGCCCACCGAGTACGCCGAGGTGCACGAGGCGGCGTTCGGCGACCGGCGGCTGCTGCACGATGTGGAGCAGGAGTGCTTCGGCGCGCACCACGGGCAGGTGGGCGCCTACCTGCTCGCGCTGTGGGGCTTCGAGACCCCCACGATCGACGCGGTGGGCTGGCACCACCGACCCGAGGCCGGCATCACGGCCGACGACGGCTTCACGCCGCTCGCCGCCGTGCACGTGGCCGACGCGCTCGTGCACCGGCACGACCCCGGCAGTTGCTCGGCCGAGGTGCCGATCGACGCCGGCTACCTCGCGCATGCGGGCCTCGACGGCCAGCTTCCGGTCTGGGAGTCGCTCTCGCAGGGCGAGGACGCTCTGCGCGAGACGGGCTGAACGCGCCGCCGCTTCAGCCGTTCGACGCCTCGGAGCCCGCCCCGCTGCGGCGCCCGATCCGCAACCGGTCGAGCAGAACGTACACGACCGGCACCACCACGAGGGTGAGCAGCGTCGAGGTGCTCAGCCCCCCGATCACCGCCACCGCCATCGGCGCGCGCGACTCCGAGCCCGCGCCGGTGCCGAGCGCGATCGGCAGCATGCCGAAGATCATCGCCAAGGTGGTCATGAGAATGGGGCGCAGCCGCACGCGCCCCGCGCGTGCGGTCGCCTCGAGGATGTCGAGCCCGTCGCGCTGCCGCAACGTGTTGGCGAAGTCCACGAGCAGGATCGCGTTCTTCGTCACGAGCCCCATGAGCATGATGATGCCGATCATGGTGAAGATGCTCATGGTCAT
>RFJN01000345.1 GCA_003694875.1 Planctomycetota bacterium
CGCTCGACGAAGCTGCGCTCGCGCGGCGTCTCCGGGTGCAGGCGGTTGCGGTGTTCCACCTCGAGCGCCTCGCGACGCAGCTGCTGGTAGCTCGTCACGCTCCAGATCTCGGCGTCGACACCGTACTCCGCACCGAGCAGCTCCGCGGCCGCAAGCACCTCGCGCAGGATCGCGCCGCTGCCGAACAGCCGCATCCGCCTCGGCCCCGCGGGCTCGCGCCACGCTCGCAAACGGTACATGCCGCGCAGAATCCCCTCGCGCACGTGCTCTCCGTCCGGCATGGCCGGCATGGCGTACGTCTCGTTCATGATCGTGATGTAGAACAGCTCGTCGCGCTGCTCGCGCAGGATGCGCTCGAGCCCGTGCTCGATGATGACCGCGAGTTCGTACGCGTAGCAGGGATCGTAGGCGCGCACGTGCGGGAAGGTGGTCGCGAGGATGTGGCTGTGTCCGTCGCAGTGCTGCAGTCCCTCGCCCGGCAGCGTGGTCCGCCCCGCGGTGCCGCCGATCATGAACCCGCGCACCCGCTGATCCCCCGACGCCCACACCTGGTCGCCGGTGCGCTGGAAGCCGAACATGCTGTAGAAGATGTAGAACGGCACCATCGGCTCGCCGAACGACGCGTAGCTCGTGCCCGCCGCGATCAGGCTCGCGGTGCAGCCCGCCTCGCAGATCCCCTCCTCGAGCACCTGCCCGTCCTTCGCCTCGCGGTAGTACAGGTAGTGGTTCTTGTCCACCGGCTCGTAGAGCTGGCCCACCGACGAGTAGATCCCGTACTTGCGGAACAGCGCGTCGAGCCCGAACGTGCGCGCCTCGTCGGGAATGATCGGCACGATCCGCCGACCGATCTCGGGGTGGCTCATGAGGTGGGCGAGCAGGCGACCGAACGCGCCGGTGCTCGAGACCTCGACCCGACCGCTCGCCTCGAGGAACGGCCGGTAGAACGCGCGGTCGGGCACCGCCATCGAGACGCTGCGCACCCGGCGCTCGGGCAGATAGCCGCCGAGTTCGCGGCGCCGCGCGTGCAGGTACTCGTACTCCTCGCTGCCCGGCGCGAAGCGGATGAACGGCGGATTCTCGAGCTGATCATCGGGCACCTCGAGTTCGAGCCGGTCCCGGAACGCGCGCAGCTCGGCGAGCGACATCTTCTTCGCCTGGTGCGCGATGTTGCGTCCCTCGGCCCCCTCGCCGAGCGTCCAGCCCTTGACCGTCTTGGCGAGGATCACCGTGGGCCGCTCGTCCTCCTCGCACGCCGCCCGGTACGCCGCGTACACCTTGCGCGCGTCGTGGCCGCCGCGCCGCAGCCGCTGCAGCTGCTCGTCGCTGAGGTGCGCCACGAGCCGCAACAGCTCGGGGTACTTGCCGAAGAAGTGGCGGCGAATGTACGCCCCGTCCGCGATCGAGTAGCGCTGGTAGTCGCCGTCGACCGCCTCCTCCATGCGGCGCACGAGCAGTCCCGTGCGGTCGGCGGCGAGCAACGGATCCCACTCGCGACCCCAGATCACCTTGATCACGCGCCAGCCCGCGCCGTGGAACACCGCCTCGAGTTCCTGGATGATCTTGCCGTTGCCGCGCACCGGCCCGTCGAGCCGCTGCAGGTTGCAGTTGACCACGAACACGAGGTTGCCGAGCCGCTCGCGCGACGCGAGGTGCAGTGCCCCGAGCGCCTCCGGTTCGTCGGTCTCGCCGTCGCCGAGAAAGCACCACACGCGGCAGTCCGAGGTGTCCGCGATCCCGCGCGCCTGCAGATACCGGTTGAAGCGCGCCTGGTAGATCGCCGCGATCGGCCCGAGCCCCATGGACACGGTCGGAAACTCCCAGAACTTCGGCATGAGCCAGGGGTGCGGATAGCTCGACAGCCCCGGGGCGTCCGCCTCGAGCCGGAAGCGCTCGAGCTGCGCCTCGTCGATCCTCCCCTCGACGAACGCGCGCGCATAGATCCCCGGCGAGGCGTGCCCCTGGTAGAACACGAGATCGCCCGGGTGCCGGTCCTTGCCGCGGAAGAAGTGGTGGAAGCCCACCTCGAACAGCGTCGCGGCCGAGGCGTACGTCGCAAGGTGGCCGCCGATCCCGGGATGCCGCAGGTTCTGGCGCAGCACCATCGCCACCGCGTTCCACCGGATATACCGCCGGATCCGCCGCTCGATGTCCTCGTCGCCGGGATACGGCGGCTCCTGCTCCGGCGGGATCGTATTGACGTACGGGGTCTGCACGAGCGCGGGCGACTGCACCCCGTCGCTGCGCGCGCGCTCGAGCAGCCGCGACAGCAGGTAGCGCGCGCGCTCCGGACCGTGGTGCTGCACCACCGCCTCGAGCGCCTCGAGCCACTCGCGCGTCTCTTCCGGGTCGGGATCGGGATAGGGCAGATCGGATCGCTGCTGCATGACGCACCTCGCTCGTCGCGTGCCGGTTCCGGATCGATCCCGCCATGCTACCGGCGTGCAGCGGCGCTCGACAACCACCGGCACGGCGCTACCATGCCGGCATGTACCCGCGGCTGCTCGTACCGGCAACGACGGCGAACCTCGGTCCCGGTTTCGACGCGCTCGGTCTCGCCCTCTCGCTGCACAACACCGTCGAACTCCTGCCCGCCGATACGCTCGAACTCGAATTGCACGGTGAGGGCGCCGAGCGGCTGCCGCGCGACGAGCGCAACCTCGTGTGGCGCGGCTACCGCGAGGTCTGCCGGCAGCTCGGCGAGCAGCCGCCGCCGGTGCGACTTCGTTGCAGCCTCCGCATCCCGCTCGGACGCGGACTCGGTTCGAGCGCGGCCGCCCTCGTGGCCGGTGCCGGCGCGGCCTGCATCCGGCTCGGCGTTCCGATCGAGCCCGCGCGGCTGCTTCGCTGGCTCGCGCCGCTCGAGGGCCACCTCGACAACCTCGCGCCGTGTCTGCTTGGCGGCGCGACCGTGGCGTGGACGGGGCGCGACGAAGCGCCCGAGGCCCGGCGGCTGCCGCTCGGAACGCTGCCGCCGCTCGGACTGCTCGTGCCCGCGTTCTCGCTGCCCACCGAGCGCGCGCGCGCGGCGCTGCCGACCCACGTGCCTCACGGCGACGCGGTCTCGAACGTGCAGCGCACCGCCGTACTCGTCGCCGCGCTCGCGGCCGGCGACGATCCCGAGCTCTGGCGCGCGGCGCTGCTCGATCGGCTGCACGAGCCCTACCGCAGCCCGCTCGTGCCGGGCCTCGAGGCGGTGCGCCGCGCGGCCGAGCAGGCCGGCGCGCTCGGCAGCTGGCTCAGCGGCGCGGGCCCCACGATCGCCGTTCTGGGACGACAGAGGCCGATCGAGCCGCTGCTCGAACGCCTCGCCGCGGTGTGGGCCAAGCACCGGGTTGCGGCCCGGCCGCTTGCGGTGACGGTCGCGCCGCGAGGTGCGCACCGGGCGGCGTGAGGGCGAGACCGCGCCGACCTCAGGCGTCGAGTCCCGTGAGGTGGTTGCGAATCGCGTACTTCACGAGCCCGGGCACGTGGTGGATGTTGAGCTTGTGCATGATCGCCGCGCGGTGGCCGTCGACGGTGCGCCGCGAGATGCCGAGCTTCATCGCGATCTCCTTGGACGCGAGACCGTCGGCGAGCAGCCGCAGCACGTCCCGCTCGCGCGGCGAGAGCTCCGGCGGCCGCGTCCCCTGCCCCTGCCGCAGTGCGCCCACGACACTGCCCGCGACGCCGGGGCTGAGGTAGACCTCGCCCTCGGCCGCCTTGCGGACGGCGTCGATCAGCTCCGAGCCCGCCCCCTCCTTGAGCACGTAGCCGCTCGCGCCGGCCTCGAGGCCCTGGCGCACCACGTCCTCGTCCTCGTGCATGGACAGCAGCACGATCGCGGTCTTGATGCCCTCGTCGCGCACCCGGCGACACACCTCGATACCGGTCATGCCCCCGGGCATGGCGATGTCGAGCACGCCCACGTCCGGCCGCTGCCGCACGATCTCCCGGTAGGCGGCCTCCCCGGTATCGCACACCCCGAGCACCGCGATGTCGGGCTCGGTCCCGAGCATCGCGACGAGACCGTCGCGCACGATGCCGTGATCGTCGGCGAGAACCACTCGGATCGGCACGGGCTTCACCCCCGACCTGCCACGGAGCCCAACGTTCGAGAACCGCCCCACGCCGCCATCGTAGTCCATCCTTCACCCGAGGACAAAGTGGAGCGTGCGAGCCCCTGTTTGGCGGGCTTGTCGGCCTGTCCGCCGTTCGGTGTGCGTCCCATGGAGCCCTCGCTCAATAGACCCCGAGACGTTCGAGCACCCCGCGCACGAGCAGCGGCCAGGCGATCGTGGCGTCGGACGGCACCTCGGCCCAGCGGCCGCCCTCCTCCGGCGAGACGAACTTGCCCCAGCTCACCCCCTCGGCGTAGGTGCAGCCCGAGAGCCCGCCCCAGTGCACCGGCTCGGGACAGATCCGC
>RFJN01000346.1 GCA_003694875.1 Planctomycetota bacterium
ACCTTCCCCGACGTACTGATCGCGCGGCCGCTGCGCTTCGAGACCCCGCGCTACTTCGAGATCGCGCCCTTCGAGAAGCAGCCCGTCACGATCGATCTGTCCGAGCACGAGGACGACGAGACGCCGGAGGCGGCAGCGGCGATCGAGGAGCATGCGCCCGCGGGGGCGCGCGAGCTCGACGAACAGGAGCTCGCGGCGCTGCGAGAGCGGGCGCGAGCCGAGCGCGACTGAGCGCGCCCCGTCTTCCGCCCGGCGCTGCGGCGTGCTATCTTCGTTCCCTTCGTCACCCACGAGCACGGAAGGGAGCAGCGACATGGAGAGCTGGCTGAGCGAACTCGGGATCGAGCCGTCCAACGCCGGTGCGAGCACCGGCCGCTTTCTCGAGACCGGCGGCGCGTGGATCGAGAGCCGCAGCCCCGCCACCGGCGAGGTGATCGCGCGGGTGCGCCTCGCGGACGAGCGCGACTACGAACAGGTGCTCGAGACGGCGTGCGAGGCGTTCACCCGCTGGCGCATGGTGCCGGCGCCACAGCGCGGCGAGGCGGTGCGGCGCATGGGGCTCGCACTGCGCGAGCACAAGCGCGCGCTCGGTCGGCTGATCACGCTCGAGATGGGCAAGATCCTGGCCGAGGGCGAGGGCGAGGTGCAGGAGGCGATCGATATCGCCGACTTCGCGGTGGGCCTCAGCCGCCAGCTCTACGGCAAGACCATGGCCAGCGAGCGGCCGCGGCACCGCATGTTCGAGCAGTGGCACCCGCTCGGCGCGATCGGGATCATCACCGCCTTCAACTTCCCCCTCGCGGTCTGGGCGTGGAACGCCATGATCGCGGCGGTGTGTGGCGACACCATGGTCTGGAAGCCGAGCCTCGAGACGCCGCTGACCGCCATCGCCATGCAGCGGATCTGCGACCGGGTGCTGACCGACATGGGCTTCGAGGGGGTCATGAACCTGCTCGTGTGCGACCACCCGCTCGCCGAGCGGCTCGTCGACGACCGGCGGCTGCCGCTGATCAGCGCCACCGGCAGCTGCCGCATGGGCAAGGAGGTGGGGGTGCGGGTGGCGGCGCGACTCGGGCGCAGCCTGCTCGAACTCGGCGGCAACAACGCGATCATCGTGGCCGAGGACGCCGATCTCGACCTGCTCGAACGCGCGGTGCTCTTCGGTGCGGTGGGCACCGCCGGCCAGCGGTGCACCACCACCCGCCGGCTGATCGTGCACCACTCGATCTGCGACGAGGTGTGCGAGCGGCTCGTGCGCGCCTACGAGCAGATCCGCATCGGCGACCCCCTCGAGGAGGGCACGCTCGTGGGGCCACTGATCAACGAGCGTGCGGTGCAGGCGTATCTCGAGGCGATCGAGAAGGCGAAGCAGCAGGGCGGTGAGGTGCTGTACGGCGCCGAGGTGCTGCGCGGCGGCATCTACGACCGGGGCCACTACGTGCGTCCCACGATCATCCGCGCGCCGCGCGACATGCCGATCGTGCGCTGCGAGACGTTCGCGCCGATCCTGTACGTCATGTCCTACGAGAGCTTCGACGAGGCGATCGCCATGCACAACGCGGTGCCGCAGGGGCTCTCGAGCGCGATCTTCACCGAGCGTCTGCGCACCGCCGAACGCTTCCTGTCGCCGGAGGGCAGCGACTGCGGGATCGCCAACGTCAACATCGGCACCTCGGGTGCCGAGATCGGTGGCGCCTTTGGCGGCGAGAAGGAGACCGGCGGCGGACGCGAGGCGGGCTCCGACGCCTGGAAGGCCTACATGCGGCGACAGACGTGCACGATCAACTACTCGCACGAGCTGCCGCTCGCGCAGGGGATTCGCTTCGGGTGAGCGACGAGCGCGGCGAAGGGGCGCGGCGGCCCGGCCGGCTGCGGCGCTGGAGCGTGCGGATCGGGCTGGCGCTGCTCGCGATCGCGGCGGCGCTGTTCGCCACCGTCTGGTTCGCGACCGTCCCGCTCGACCGCAGCGCGCTGCTCGGCAGCCCGCTCGCGCGCGAGACCGAGCGGGCGCTGACCGAGGCCTGGGCCCGCACGCGCCGCCGTGGCCTCGAGCGCGGCCCCTTGCGCGCCGGCTGGGCCGAGGCGGAGTTCACCCCGCCGCCCGGCACCCCGACACTCGGCTACGGGGCGCGGTTCGCGCGCGGCGCCGAGCGTGTGGCCGATCCGCTCGTGGTGCGTGCGCTCGCGGTGCAGGCGGGCTCGGGCGCGCCGGTGGTGCTGCTCGGGGCCGATCTGTGTCTGTGGACCCGCGAGCTGTCGGACCCCATCGCGGCGCGGCTCGCGGGCGAGCTGCCGCGCGAGCGGCTGCTTCTCGGCGTCACCCATACCCACGGCGGCCCCGGCCGGATCGCGCGCGGCCCCGCGCTCGAACTGCTGTTCGGTCGCTTCGATCCGGCGGTGGCCGATCGGATCGTGACCGCGGCGGTGCAGGCGGTGCGCGGTGCGATCGCCGCGCTCGCGCCCGCGCGCTGGCGCGAGCTGCGCCGCCGGGATCCGGCGCACATCGTCAACCGGGCGCGCCACGGGGTGCCGCTCGACGACGAGCTGGTGCTGCTCGAGTTCGTGCGCGGGGACGGGGCGCGCTTGGGGCTCGTGAGCTACGCCGCGCACGCGACCGCGATCTCCATGTGGGGCGAGATCGTGCTCTCGGGCGACTACCCCGGTGCGCTGTGCCGGGCGCTGCGCAGACGCGGCTGGGCGGGTGCGGTGTTCCTCGCCGGCCCGACGGGCCAGGCGGCGCCGGCGCGTGGCGGCAAGGCGGTCTGGGAGCGCGGCACCGCGGGAGCGTACGCGCTCGGCGAGGAGATGGCCGCCGAGATCGATCGGTGGGTACGCTTCGATCCCACACCCTGGCGCGACGACGTGACGATCGCGGTCCTGCGCAGCCCGGTGGCCCTCGGCCCGTGGCGCTTCCGCGCCCCCTGGCGCAACCGCATGGTCCGTCCCGCGCTCGCCGCGCGGCTTCTCGGTCGCCCGCCGCAAGCGTTCGTGCACGCGCTGCGGCTCGGCGACACGGTCTGGATCGCGCACGCCTTCGAGTACAGCGCCGAGCAGTCGCGCCGGC
>RFJN01000347.1 GCA_003694875.1 Planctomycetota bacterium
GGTACCGTCCGGAAGGTCGTTCGCGCAAATCCCGCCGCGCCCGCACCGCAGACCACCCCCCGCCCCCACGCCGCGGCGTGGGGGACACCCACAGCGCCCACCAACACCGGTCTTCTCCCTAGAAAAAGACACGATTGCGCCGCCGGCAGCCCCTGCCCAGGATCGTGCCTGCCCCCCGACGAGGTGCCGGTTCCGAAACACACCCGATGGCGAACAGGGAGGGCGAGCCCATGGCTGCAGCCAGCCAGCCGCAACCGCTACGGCGGCGAATCGTCGTCGTCGCCGCCACGATCGCGCTGTTGTCGGGCGCGGGGCGGGCGACGGCACAGACCACGAGCGGATACAGCGGCGACACGACCGGACGCCCGCGGTGGACGAACCCGCTCAGCGGCAATCCGGCGGTCTACGAGCCGCGCGAGGTGCACGTCACCCGCAGCGGCGTCTACACGATCTACGTCGACTGGGGCCGGTACGACGGGTTCCTGTTCCTGTACGAGACCGCCTTCGACGTCAACGACTGGACGCGCAACTTCCTCGACTCGAGCGACGACTACACGAGCGCCTACGACTCGCAGATCACCCGGCACCTCGACGCCGGGCTCACCTACGTTCTCGTGCACTCGGCCTACGGCGCCGGCGGCTACGGACCCTACGTGGTGACGGTCACCGGGCCGGGCTCGCTGCTGCTCGGACCGGCCCCCGCCGGAACCGGCGGCGGATCCGGGTCCGGCACGGGCACGAGTTCCGGCGGCGGCAGCGGCACCGGCACGGGCTCCGGTGGCGGAACCGCAACCGGCGGCGGAAGTGGGAGCGGAACCGGAACCGGCACCGGTGGCACAGGCAGCGCGCAGCCGCCGATCGTCTCGAGCATTGCGCCGGGCACCGGCCCCGAGGCGGGCGGAACGTCGGTGCAGTTGCAGGGCAGCGGGTTCACGGGCGCGCAGGCGGTGCGCTTCGGGACGAGCCCGGCGAGCGGGCTGCAGGTGCTCAGCGACCAGCGGCTGCGCTGCGTCACGCCGCCCGGGATCGGCGTGCAGCCGATCGTGGTGCAGACGCCCGCGGGAACGAGCGCCGCGAACGTCACCTTTGCCTACCTCCCCGCGCTGCCACCCACCCTGTCGACGCTGCAGCCCGACAGCGGTCTCGCGGTGGGCGGCACGCCGGTGACGATCACCGGCAGCGGCTTTGGCGGAGCGAGTGCGGTCCGCTTCGGCCCCCGCACCGCAGCGTCGCTGCAGGTGGTGAGCGACCACGAGATCCGGTGCGTGACGCCGCCGGGCACCGGCGTCGTTCCCGTCTACGTGACCACCCCGACCGGCACCAACGCGACCCCGCTCGCCTTCAGCTACCTCGGAGCGGCGCCGGCCACGAAGTCGGGCGGCGGCGGGTGCACGCTCGCGGCAGGATCGCGCTCGCCCGCACCGCTCGCGTGCTGGATCGCGCTGCTCGCGACCCTCGGCGTGGCGCGTCGCTGGCGACGCGGCGCGCGCGCCTCGGCGCACGGGTGACGCACGGGGTGGGGCGGCGCGCCCTCAGCGCTCGAAGCGACGCCACAGTTGCTCGAACGTCCTCGAGAACGCCGCGATCAGCGCCGGGTGTTCGAGGACCACGAGGTTCTCCTGGTTGGCGCGTTCGGCGCTGCGCGTCCAGTTGTAGCTGCCGGTGAGCACGAGCCGGCCGTCGAAGATCGCGAACTTGTGGTGCATGTGGTGCGGGCTGTCGTCGCGACGCACCTCGATGCCCCAGCGCACGAGTTGTTCGATGTCGGAGCCGCGGTCGAGCGCCTTGTCGTCGTCGGTGATCACCCGCAGCCGCACCCCCCGCCGGTGCGCGTCGCCGATCGCGTTCGTGATCCGGTCGTCGGTGATCGTGAACACGCACACCTCGACCGAGTGCTGCGCCTCGGCGAACAGCGACACGATCCGCTCGAGACACGAGCGCCCGGGGCTGAAGTGCGCCTCGGCACGCGGCTCGTGATCCGGACGCGGCTCGAGCAGGCGTACGAGTTCCTCGAGCCAGGTGAGCACCGCGCGCGCGGCCACCGGATCGCCCGCACGCTCCGAGATCTCGCGCCGGGCGAGTTCGAACGCACGAGCGCGCACGATCGAGCGATCGGCCGCCCCCGCGAGTCGTTCGCCAAGCACCGCCCGCAGCGCGCGCTGCTCGGAGCGCGACATGCGCAGATCCTCGAGCGTCTCGGCAAGGATCGTGTCGATGCGATCGGTCTGCACGGCGACTCCTTTCCCGCAGGGCCGGGCGCGGCGACGCGGACAGGCGCGTCATGATAGCGCTCCGGGGACTGCTCGCCAGGACACCGGCCGTGGACGCGACCGCGACCGCGACCACGCCGGAGCCGGGGCGCGCACCGCGCACCGGCCGCCGGGGGCGCGCTCGTCGATCCGGCGCACCACCGACGCCATGGACCGACCGCCTTGACGCGGCAACGAGCAACTGCTGTTGTGGATGCGGTGGCACGGTCGGCCGGGACGGCGTCGCGCGTCGGAGACGTCGACCGTGGCCGATCGGAACCGGGAGGGGGAGCCATGCGAGGACGGTACGCGGGCGGAAGGTCGGGCGGGTGGCTCGGCGTGGCGGTGCTCGGGATCGCGCTCGCGGCGAGCGCGCAGGAGGGGGGATCGAGCACGAGCGATCCGGCGCGCGAGGCGATCGAGCAGGCGCTGCAGGCGCACGAGCGTGGCGACGACCACGCCGCGATCGACCTCCTGCAGAAGGCGATCGCCGCGCTGCAGCGCACCCTGTCGGGTCAGATCGAGCGCTTTCTGCCCGAGCCGCCCGAGGGCTGGACGGCCGAGCCGATCCAGCGCGA
>RFJN01000348.1 GCA_003694875.1 Planctomycetota bacterium
CCCGCGGCCCCGCCCCCCCTCCCGCTGTCTTTGGGGAGTTGCGGAACTCGCCGGGAACGTGGGCACGCACCGCAAACGCGCACGCCGCGACGCACCGCCGGCGACGGCCGGTTCGCACAACCGCCTACCCCCCCGCCGACACGGGCCCACCCGGCTGCTACCCACGACGCTCGGCGAGAGAACGAATCGCCGAGCGCAACCGATCGAAGTCGAGCGGTTTCTGCAACACCGGAAGCGACGTCGACTCGACGAACTCGTGGACCTCGGAGGAAAACGCTCCGCCGGTCATGAACACGAAGCGTTCGGCCAGCTCCGGATCGACGTCCCGAACCGCCTCGGCGAGATCGATGCCCGTCACCTGCGGCATCATGAGATCACACAACACCACGTCGTACGCGCCGGGGGCCGCAAGGATCCTCTCGAGTGCCTGCTGCGCATCGTGGACCACCTGCACGTCGAAGCCGCCGAGCCGACGCGCGATCACCCTCCCGATCGCCGGCTCGTCGTCCACCACGAGCACACGCGGTCCCCGAGCCTCCCCGGCCGCCGACGCCTCGCCTGTCGACGCCTTCCGCGCCCTCCCCCCTTGCGCGGCCACGCGCTCCGCACCGGACGCATCGCTTGCCGCCGGAAGCACCACGCGGAACACGCTGCCACGACCCGGCTCGCTCTCGACCTCGATCCGCCCCCCGTGCTCGCGCACGATCTCGTGACAGATCCACAGCCCGAGCCCCGTCCCCTCCCCCTGCTTCTTGAAGGTCGTGAACGGATCGAAGATCTTGCCGATCTGCTCCTCGGAGATCCCCCTCCCGGTGTCGGCGACCTCGAGCACCACCTGGCCCTCGTCACGAACGCCGCGCAATTCGATGCGGTTGTGCTCGGCGTCACCAACCTCGATGGCATCGCCGGCATTCACGAGCAGATTGATCACCACCTGACCAAGCCGCCCCGGATCGCCGTCCACGAACAACCCCGGCGCAAGATCGAGTTGCACGCGCGCCCGGTGACGCAACTGGTGCTCGACGACACGCAACCCGCGTCGTGCGACCTCCCCGAGGTCGACGCGCTGACGCAACCGATCCTCCCGTTTCGCGAGAAGCCGCAGATCCTGCACGACCTTCTCGATCCGCCGCGCTCCCTCGAGCGCCTGCTCGAGCAACGACCGCAGCTCCGAGGACGACGGTGCATCGCCGAGTTCCTCGATCGCCAGCTCGAGGTTGCCCATCACGTAGGTGAGGGGATTGTTGATCTCGTGCCCGACGCCGACCGCGAGAACCCCCGCCTGCGCAAGCCGATCGAGCTTCATCATGTCCGAGACCATGCGCTTGCGCTCGGTGATGTCCTTGTGGATCCCGATGAAGTACCGCTCGCCTCCCTCCGCTTCCACCGGTGCGATCGTCAGGCCGGCCACGTACTCGCTGCCGTCCTTGCGGCGGTTGATCACCTCGCCGCTCCAGACCTGACCCGCCAGGATCGTCGACCACAACGCGCGGTAGACCTCCGGCTTCGTCTTTCCGGACTTGAGGATCGCCGGCGTCTTCCCGAACACCTCGGCGGCTTCGTAGCCCGTCAGCTCGGTGAAGGCCCGATTGACCCAGACCACACGCCCGTCCGCTTCCGTGATCAGAAGCGAGTCCGAGGCCGCCTGCAGCGCCGCCACCACGAGACTGTGCCAGCGCTGGAGCGCCACCTCCTCGGTGACGTCACGAAAGATCAACAGGTAGGTGTCCGAACGGACCAGTCTGCCCGATACGCACGACAACACCCGACCGTCGTCCAGCGTGACGCGGAACGCCCCCTCGCTACCGAGTCGCGCCTCCAGTTCGTCGATCGACCGAAAGGGGAACCACTGCGTCAGGCGACGGCCCTGCTCGCTCTCCACCCCGAGAAGGCGCCGCGCTCCCTCGTTCATGGACAACACCGACAGATCGCGGTCGAACGCGATCACCCCCTCGTCCATGCGCGAGGTCAGGAAGTAGCCCTTCTCGCGCTCCCGCCGAAGCTGCTCGAGCTTCGGCCTCGAGATCTTCCACCACACGAAGGGACCGAGCACCAGGACGAGCAGACAGCTGTCGATCAACACGTCGAACACCGGCGGACGCTCGAACGGCAACCATTCGAGCAACACCATGATCGACAGTTCGGTCAGGAACGCGACCACGAGCAACCACAGAAACTCCCCGCGGGGAGAAGCGGCGGGTTGCGCATCGAGAGAACGTCGCATGGGAGGTCTGCCAGCCGCCACGAACACCGACCGGAAGATGCCGCGGGAACAGAAAACGCGCAACAGAAAAATGCAACCCTGTCCGAGCCCTCCTCCCCGCCGCGCCGCGGACGACCTCCGCACCCGCACTGCGGACCGCCCACTGCCGCACCATTCCCCAACGCGTGCGCGGACGTTCCGGTCGCCGCCCGACCGATCCCCACAAGCCTGCGGGCAACGGCTCCAAGACAGGTGGCAAGCTCACGGACGCGAACGCGACCCGACCCCGACCGCCACCGCCGCGCCCGCCTCCGCCAGGCGGCGCCGGCGCGCGGCGCGCTGCCGCGCCCGCTCGCGATCGCGCGCCTCGCGCTCGGTGAACGCATACGGCTCGCGCGTTCCCATGAGGTGATCGAACCACGGCCGGCTCACACACCAGTTCGCGTCCTGGTTCGGGCCCATGTGGTGGTCGTAGTGCCACGTCAGGTGCTCGCGCGCCCACACCGGATCCTCGTGCGAGCGCTTGTGCAACCGGTAGTACCGCACCAGGCTGTACCACACCCCCGTGGTGAAGAACGGCGCGATCGGAAACAGCGGCGCCACCCCCACCCCCGCCGCCACGAGCCCGAGCGCCTCCTTCGACTGCGCATGCCAGCCCGACAGCGGCCGCCGGTAGCTCTCGTCCACGTGATCGTTGCGCCGCGCGTTGCGGTGGTGTTCGTGCCAGTGAAAGCTCCAGAAACTCCCCTTGCGCTTGCCCAGACCGTGCAACACGTAGTTGTGCACCACCCACTCGCCCGCGTTCGCCACGAACAGCCCCACCGGAAACCCGATCACGACGTCTCCTCCGCGTCCCTGCACCCACAAGAAACCGCGACCACACCGTCAGCATAACAAACCGCAACCACGTCGTCACGATTTCCCGTCCGACGTCACGTCCCCGGCGCTGCCCCCGGATCCCGCGTGCGCGGCCGACGCCGCCACCTCCCCCACCTCGCCGGGCGCGCGGACCGGCGCCGCATTCGCACCCCACTCCCCGATCCGGTAGGCTTGGGCGGCAGAAGACGACACCGCAGCCGTCGCTCGCCCCGCGGACGCGCGCCATGCAACCCGACGCCCCCAACCCTCCGCGCCTTCCACCCACCCGGCCGGGCCCGGCCGGAGGCAAGCGCGACCGCAACCGACGCCAGCGCACACGTGCGCTGCTCGAGGCGGGACGACAGGTGCTGCTCGAACGGGGGATCGAACGCAGCAGCGTCGAGGCGGTCGCACGCCGCGCCGGCATGGCCAAGGCCGGCTTCTACCGCTACTTCCGGGATCTCGCCGAACTCGTGCGCGCGCTCTTCGAACCCGTCGCGACAGCGACCCTCGACGCCTTCGAGCGCGCCGCCCGTGCGCTCGATGCCGCACGCGACACGGCCTCGGTCACCGCGGCCTACCTGCAGCTCGGGCTCGAACTCGCCGCGATCTTCGAGCGCGACGCCGCACTCGTGCAGCTCTATCTCCAGGAGCGCCGCTGTCCGCCGACCCCGGCGCGCACGCCCCTTCTCGCGCTGTCCGATCGGATCACCACCGCCGCGGTCGAACTCAGCCGACGCGCCATGGACCACGGCCTGCTGCGGCGCGACAACCCCGAGGTCACCGCCCGCGTCGTCATCGGCGCCGTCGAACGACTGCTCGAGGCGCACTTCCGCGACGAGCCCATCGGCCCCCCCACCGAGGCCACCCGCAGCCTCGTCCGCCTCGTCCTCGAAGGCCTCGGCGCGGGCCCCGACCGTCGACCGGACTGAACGTGCCCCTCAGCCCACCGCCTCGACCTCGAGCGCCATGCCGAGTCCGCCCGAGACGCACAGCGTCGCGAGTCCGCATCGCTCACCGCGCGCATGCAGCCCATGCAGCAGCGTCGTCACGAGCCGCGCCCCCGTGCAGCCGATCGGGTGCCCGAGCGCGATCGCTCCGCCGTCCGGATTCACCCGCTCCGGGTCGAGCCCGAGCTCGTCGATGCACGCGAGCACCTGCGCGGCGAACGCCTCGTTGAGCTCCACCGTCTCGTAGTCCTCGAGCCGGCGACCGGTCCGCTCGAGCAGACGCCGCACCGCCGGCACCGGACCGAGCCCCATGCGCTCCGGTTCGAGCGCCGCCTCCGACCACGCCCCCACCCGGCCGAGCGGCTCGAGCCCCCGCTCCCGCGCCCAGTCCTCCGAGCCAAGGAAGATCGCCGCCGCCCCGTCGTTGATCCCGCTCGCGTTGCCCGCCGTCGTCACCCCGTCGTCCGAGAACACCGGCCGCAGCTTCGCCAGCTTCTCGAGCGTCACCCCGTCGCGCGGATGCTCGTCGCGCTCGACCCGCTGCGTCTCTCCTCGCCGCCCCGGCAC
>RFJN01000349.1 GCA_003694875.1 Planctomycetota bacterium
TGGACGAACCGACGGAGGTGGTGATCATGGCACTCGACTTCGCCCACGCCCTGCACGATCTCGACGAGCGCACCCCGGTGTTCCTCGCCATCGAGGCGCTGCGCTACGGCTCGGACACCGAGGCCGAATTCGCCGACGAGCCGCTGCTGCCCGACGCGCCCGCCGACGAGTCGTACCTCGATCGCGGCGAGGAGGCGCGCCGCATCGCGATCCGCACCCTCCGCACCGAGGGCGATCCGCGCGCCTGCCTGCTGCTGCGCGAGATCCTGCGCCTTTCCGCCGAACAGCAGGCGCTCTGACGCCCCGCACCGCGCCCTGCGCTGCCCCCCTGCCCTGCGGCACCGGGCCGGCGGCAGCGCGCCCCCTTTCCTCGCGGCGCCGGCCGGCGCTGCGCTCGCGGCACGCCCGCGGTACCATGAACCATGCGCCTCGAAGGGCGGACACGGGATCGAGACCCTGCGCATGGCGGATCGCACACGTGTGGAGACAGCCGGAAGTGGCCCGCTCGGGCGACGGCCGAGCCGGAGCGCCGACGCGCTGAGGCGAGCACAGCGCGCCCGCTTCGCGGCCATGTCGGGACGCGAACGCCTCGCATGGATGCTGCGCCTGCGCCGGCTCGCCCTGCGGCTCGGAGCGAGCTCCCGCGGCCGTGCGCTGTGAGAGGACCGGAGTGTACGGGGACCTGGACGAACAAGAGGTCGACGCCACACTGCGTGACGTCGAGACCGTCGTCGCGGTGCTCGACGCACACGGAATCCCGTCGGCGCTGATCGGGGCGGCCGCACTCGCGGTGCACGGAACGCCCCGCGCGAGCGCCGACATCGATCTGGGCCCACTCTCGCGGTCTCGAAGCAACCAACAGCTGGAACCGCCGCCATCGCCGTCGGTGGGTGACAGCGGCGCCTCGCCGGGACGGGCACTACTCGGCCACCCCACCAAGGTGCGTGGCGAGGCGACGCGCAGAGACATCGAGGGCGCAACGCACCGTTCGCTCCGTGCCTGGTAAACCGCACACCTATCTGCCTCGCCGATGGAGAGCTTCAAAAGCACAACAGCGAAGTCGTGGTAGCGAGTACGCTTCTCGAGACGTTGGCAGACCAGCGATTCCGGGGTTCCTGGGTTCCTTATTGTCTTCTCAATCGTGGCGCTGGAACTGGGCATCGCAGGAGTGGTGGTGCTGATAAGGAACCTAGGAACCCATGAATTCTGCTCTGTTCACTTCGAGTCGGTCGTGGGGATACGGCGAGGCAGCGCTGCCCGTGCCGGCAGCTTCGCGTAACGCAGGCACCTGAGGCCAGGCAACGTGTCTTGGCACGACGCAGGTCGGATCGGTGGGCTGCGTAACTTCCTTGATGCTCCAGGTGCACTGCACCGGAGCGAAGTCCAAAGCCCGAAAGATGGGTCTGCGAGCGGCACGGGCTCTCCGCAGCGCTGCGACACCTGCTCCGCAGCGAGTCGCGCTAGGCTCTGTTTGGAAACGAGCCCGTCGCGAGAGATTCGGCTGGCGCCGACTGGCGAGGAGCGAAGCTCGAAGACGCCGGAGGCGTACGCAAATACGTAGAGGACGGCTTCGGTTCTCGCGACGCCGCAAGTCGGCAATCCGCCGGAGATGGCAGCAGCGGGGGCTTCTGAACAGAGCCTGCCGACCTCGCTTCACCCGGCGGCCGCCGCGTGCCGATCGACACAGTGGGTGGTGGTGCGAAACGCCAGGCGCAGCGACGATTGCGGGGAGGTGAGGGTGAACGAGGCCGAGACGAGCAGCGCCATCGTGTGCGCCGAGTGCGGTGCGCCCGGCAGCGAGGGGCAGGCGAGCTGTCCGCGATGCGGAGGGCTGTTCGAGATCCGGCACCGGCTGCCGGAGATCGAGCCCGCCGCGCTGCGGGAGCGCTTCGCCGAGCGCCGCACCGGCCGCGGCCCGCTCGCGACGAGCGGCGTGTGGCGCTATCGCGAACTCGTGGCGCCCGCGCTGCCGCGCGAGGCGATCGTGACCCAGGGCGAGGGCAACACGTTCCTCTACGAGAGCGAGGCGCTCGGCCGCTGGGCGGGTCTCGACGGGCCGGTGTGGCTCAAGCACGAGGGACACAACCCGACCGGCTCGTTCAAGGACCGCGGCATGACGGTGGGTGTGAGTCGCGCGCGCGAACTCGGCGCGGCTGCGGTCGCGTGCGCCTCGACCGGCAACACCTCGAGTTCGCTCGCCTCCTACGCCGCGCGCGCGGACATGAAGGCGCTCGTGTTCGTGCCCGCCGGGAAGGTGTCGGCCGGCAAGCTCGCGCAGACGATCGCGCTCGGCGCCCGCGTGCTCGAGGTCGAGGGTTCGTTCGACACCGCGATGCGGCTCGTGCTCGCGGCCACCGAGCGGCTGCCGATCTACCTGCTCAACAGCGTCAACCCCTGGCGGATCGAGGGGCAGAAGACGATCGTGTTCGAACTGCTCGAACAGCTCGACTGGCAGCCGCCGGACGCGATCGCGCTGCCGGCGGGCAACCTCGGCAACACGAGCGCGTTCGGCAAGGCGCTCGACGAGGCGGTACGGCTCGGGCTCATCGATCGGCTGCCCCGGCTGCTGCCCGTCCAGGCCGCGGGCGCCGCGCCGTTCCATCGCCTCGTGGCCTCGGACGCCGAGCGCCTCGAGCCCGAACCCCGCCCCGAGACCGTCGCCACCGCGATCCGGATCGGCGAGCCCCGCAGCTGGCGCAAGGCGCGGCGCGCGGTCGAGCGCACCGCGGGGCGCACGACCGCGGTATCGGACGAGCAGATCCTCGAGGCCAAGGCCGCGATCGACGCCGCCGGCATCGGGTGCGAACCGGCGAGCGCCGCCTCGCTCGCCGGTGTGCGCGCGCTCGTGCGCAGCGGCGAACTCGCCCCGGACGCGCGCGTGGTGTGCGTGCTGACCGGACACCTCCTCAAGGATCCGGACGCGATCACCCGCTACCACTGCGGCCCCGAGCCGGGGCCGCACGCCAACCCGCCGGTACGCCTGCCCGCCGAACCGGAGGCGGTCGCCGCCTGGCTCGCGAAGGAACTCGGCTGAACGCCCTCGTGCTCAGCAGGACGCGCTCGCTCCGAGCGGCGCCGGGGCGAGCGAGCGCACGAGCCGCCGGATCGTGCCCGCGAGCACCTTGCGCCGCGCCTCGTCGTCGCCCTCGGTCGCGATCAGCACCTTCGCGAGCGGCAGGCTGATCGGATAGAACGGCCAGTCCGAGCCGAACACGAGTCGATCCGGCCCCACCTCGTCCAACATGCGCCGGATCCGCTGCGGCGGCTGCCCGCTCAGCTCCAGATAGACGTGGTCGTGGCGCTTGCACAACGCGAGCGCCTGCTCCCACTCGTCGATCCCGCTGTGGCCGAGCAGCACCGGCACCTCGGGCGTCGCCTCGATCGCCGCCTCGTACTGCGCCACCGAGCAGAACCGGTCGGTCCAGCGCGGCGCGATCGGACTCTGGCCCACGTGGTACAGGATCGGAAGACCGTGGCGCTGCGCGAGCCGTGCTGCCGCGATCATGCGCGGGTGCTCGGCGCGCACGAACTGCGTCGCCGGGTGCAGCTTCATCCCCACCGCCCCCCGCTCGACCGCCCGCGCCACCCGCCGGCCATTGCCCACGCCGAAGGGGTGCACCGAACAGAACACGTGCAGCCGGTCGCAGTCCGCGGTCGCGTCGAGGAATCGCTCGGTGCAGCGCGAGGCGAACGGGTACTCGATCGCGAGCACGATCGCGTCCCGCACGCCCAGTCGATCCATCTCGCGCAGCAGGTTGGGCACCGTGAACGTCGCGATCGGCCCCTTGCCGCTCCAGATCGAACGCGCGCTGTGCCGCCGCGCCTGCGCCGCCACCTCGTCGGTGTAGTCCCACGCCGAGTAGTGCGACAGATCGACCGCCACCCCCGTCTCGGGGAAGAACGTCTCGGCGCGCTCGTGCCGCGCCGCGAGGTCCACCGCGGGGGCGAGCCCGTACGACCAGCCGAGGTGCAGGTGCGCGTCGACGATGTCGTCCGCCACCCCGTCCGCGAGCCGCGGCAGCCCCGTGCCCGGCTCGGGCTCGAAGTACGGCAGCCGGCACAGCGCGCGGCAGTCCTCGAATCGCAGATCGTCCACCTCGCCTCCCCTCGCCCCGCAGCACCCGGGCAACCCAGCCCACACGCGCCGCACGGCCCTTCCCACGACCGGTGGCGGGACGGACGCCGCCGCGCGATCCCCCCGCCGCGGAATCGCACAACGAGCCGCGGCGCTCAGTCGCGCCGCTGTGCGAGCATGATGTAGTAGATCAGCGTCAGCATGGCGGTCAGCGTCGCCGCGACGTACGTCATGGCTGCCGCCGAGAGCACCTTGCGCACCACGACCATCTCCTGCGGGCGCACGTACCCCATGGCCTCGAGTTCGCGCTTCGCCCGCCGGCTCGCGTCGAACTCCACCGGCAGGTTCACGAGCTGGAACAGCACCGTCGCGCCGAACGCGATCACCCCCGCCCAGATCAGCCACTTGCCGATCAGCATGCCCAGGGCCCCGAGCACGAAGCCCGCCATGATCAGCAGCATGGTGAGCTGGCTGCCCACCATCGCCATGGGCACGAGGCCGTTGCGCAGCGCCAGCGGGGCATACCCCTTGCCGTGCTGCAGGGCATGGCCCGCCTCGTGCGCCGCGATCCCGAGGGCCGCGAGCGAGTGGCCGCTGTAGACCTCGGGGCTCAGGCGCAGCACCTTGTGGCGCGGATCGTAGTGGTCGGTGAGCACCCCGCCCACCTGCTCCACCCGCACGCCCTCCACCCCGGAACGCCGGCAGATCTCGGCCGCCACCTGTGCGCCGCTCACCCCGCTCGAGGCCGGGATCCGCTTCGCCTCGGCATACGCCGACTTCACCTTCCACTGCGCCCACAGCGCGAGCAGCATGCCCGGCCCCACGATCACGAA
>RFJN01000034.1 GCA_003694875.1 Planctomycetota bacterium
CCGCGACACTGCTCGCCGACGGACGCGTGCTCGTGGTCGGCGGCGACGCCACCGGCGGGCTCGACGGGCTCGCAAGCGGCGAGGTCTACGACCCGGGCACCGACCGCTGGGACACCGTGCCCAACACCATGCAGGTGCCGCGACAGGGACACACCGCCACGCGGCTGCCCGACGGCCGGGTGCTGATCGCCGGCGGCTTCGGCAAGGTGGGCGCCGGCGTCACGATCCACCGTTCCACCGAGATCTGGGATCCCGCCACCGGACGCTTCAGCCCCGGGCCGGACATGATCACCCCGCGCTCGGGACACGTGGCGGTGGTGCTCGCCGACGGCGACGTGCTGCTCGCCGGCGGCGAATCGGTGGGCACCACGGGAGGACTCACGGGACCGATCCGCCAGTGCGAGTACTACCGCTTCGACCCGAACGGCGGCCCGGGCAGCTTCGATCCCGCCCCGCCGCTGCAGCTCGCGCGCCTTCTCGCCGCGGCGCTGCCGAGCTTCGGCGGCGCGGTCGTGGTGGGCGGCATGGACCTCAGCTCCGAACTCGCCTCGCTCGAGGTGCTCGACCGCAACGCCGGGGCCTGGACGCTCGGAGGCAACGGGTTCCTGATCATGAACGCCCCGCGCGTCTCGCCCACGATCGTGCGCCTCGCCTCGAACGACATCGCGCTCGCCGGTGGCTATTCGCCGAGCGGGCTTGCCGCCGTGTTCGGCATCGACCCCTTCACCACGATCGAGTACCTCGTCACCGACCCCAACGATCCGGCCGCCGGCATCTTCCAGCTCCGCAGCTTTCCGCAGCTTCCGCCGCGGGTGGGCCACAGCATGACGCGGCTCGCCGACGACCGGGTGCTGCTCGTGGGCTCGGCCGCCGACGCCAACGCCGCGCGCAGCGCCACGATCTTCGACCCCGGCATGACGAACGGGCAGTCGCTGTCCGGCGCCGGCGGTCCGGTCGCCGCGCGCTTCGACCACACCGCGACGCTGCTGTTCGACGGGCGGGTGCTGCTCGCCGGTGGCGGCGGGGACAGCTCGGCGTTGCCGGGCGTGTTCGGCATCGTGCTGCCGGTCACCCAGAGCTGCGAGACGTTCACCCCCTGAAGCGCTCGAGCGCCCGCTCGTACGCCTCGTCGAACGCGCGCTCGAGCGCGGGCTGCACCCCGCGCAGCCGGTCGACCACCGCGCGGCACCACGCGACGTACTCGCGCCGCCGACGCGCACTCCAGCCCGGCGGCGGATCGAGCGCGAGCGCACGCACGTTGGCGATCTTGTCCGCCAGCCGCAACCGCTTCGCACGCACCTCCAGCCCCGCCGCCGCCTCGAGCTGCCGGCGCCTGCGCTCGTGCCGCGGCAGCGACGGGTCATCGCTCACCTGCGCGACGAGCGCGGCCACCTCGGCACCGAACCGACGCTCGATATCGGCGAGCGTCGTGTCGGTGTCCTCGACCGTGTCGTGCAACAGCGCCGCCGCGAGCAGCGCCGGATCGCGCTCGCCCGCCTCGTCCACCAGGATGCGCGCCACCTCGATCCCGTGGTTGATCGCCGGCTCGCCGCGCCGGCCCTTGCGACGCTGATCGCGGTGGGCGCGCGCGGCGAACGCCGCGGCGCGAACCACGAGCGCGAGCGCCTCGCCGCACGCGCTCGCGACGCCCATGCCGCTGTCGCCGGAGCTCACGGTTCGGGCTCCGCCTCGATCTGCTCGAGCCAGCTCGTGAGGTCGTCGCCGAGCTCGGTCAGCCGCGCGAGCAGGGAGGGATCGAGGTCGGGCACGAGCGAGCGCACGAGCGCCTCGCGCTCCGCACGCGCCGCCTCGGGATCGAGCCCGAGCGCCTCGACGCCGACCGCAACCGGCGCGTCGGCCGCCTCCCCCTCCGCCGGCTCGGCCGCCTCCTCCCGCTCGCTCTCGGCCGCCGGCGCGGCCGTCGGCGCGGCGAGGCGCGAGGCCGCCTCGGGCTCGTCCAGGCTCAACACCGCGATCTCGTGCGCCCGCCACGCCGCCATGGCGGCAAGGGGATCGACCGCGGCGGCCGGCCCGAGTGTGGCCACGATTCGCCAGCGATCGGGACTCTCGATCGCGCTCAGCCGCAGCTCGGCGAGATCGCCGAACGCTCGCCCCGCGATCCGGAAGCTGCACGCGCCCGGCTCGCGCGGACCGGCGGGAAGCCGCCCGGGGTGGTGTCCGAGCAGCCGCGGCTCGGTGAGCCCGTAGGCGAACATCGCCTGCTCGCCGAGCCGCGCAGCCTCCTCGAGGCGCGTGATCTCGGGTGCGGCGGAACGTTCGAGCGCCTCGAGCAGCAACACCGCACGCAGGTCGTTGCGCTCGATCCACCGCAGTTCGAGCCCCGCGCGTCCCCAGCCGAGCCCCTCGCGCTCGCGCACCCGCCAGCGTTCGGGGTGCAGACACCCGATCGAGAGCACAGCCGCGCTGCGGCTGTAGCGAAACGGTTCGAGAAACGGCTCGTCGCCGGGCGCGAGGAAGCGGAACGTCGAGAGGCAGACCGCGAGATCGTCCGCCACCGCGTCCCACACCCCGGGCGGCGCCATCGCCCCGAGCCGCGCGATCCACGAGCGGTGCCGGAACAGACACAGCCGCACGATGCGCTCCTGCGGCCCACGGCCCGCGCGCAGCACCGCGTCGATCCCCTCCCGCCCGCCGTACAGCACCGGGTCGGCGGAATCGATCTCGAACCCGAGCCGCTCGCGCAGATAGCCGAGATAGTCGACGAGCCCGACCTCGCAGCCCGGCCGATACAGCCCCACGTCGAAGCGCACGCCCGGGGGCCCGAACGGGAAGCTCCCGATCCGCCCCGGCCGATCCGACCCCGGATCGGGCGGGGGCAGATCGCGCTCGGGCTGCACGCTCGCCGGCAGCGCCACCGCATACGACCACGCGGGGGTGCCGAACGGCTGCACCCGCGCGTGCACGAAACGGTCCGCAAGCGCGTCCGGACGCTCGATCGCCTGCAGCTCGATCTCGATCATGCCCTGCATGGTAGCGCCCGCGACGGTGCGATCCCACCGCCGGCCG
>RFJN01000350.1 GCA_003694875.1 Planctomycetota bacterium
CTCGTGATCCGCCGCCCCTGGCCGTCCATGCTCCGCGGCATCTGGGGCAACGAGGCGCGCTACCGCGCGGCCTACTGGGAGCGCTTCCCGGGGCTGTACTTCACCGGCGACGGCGCGCGCCGCGACGAGGACGGCTACTACTGGCTGCTCGGCCGGGTCGACGACGTGCTCAACGTCGCGGGCCACCGGCTCGGGACCGCCGAGATCGAGAGCGCGCTCGTGAGCCACCCCGCCGTCGCCGAGGCGGCGGTCGTGGGGGTTCCCGACCCGGTCAAAGGCGAGGCGATCGCGGCGTTCGTCACGCTGCGCGACGGGCTCGAGCCCGCCGCCGAGCTCGCCACGCAGCTCGCCGAACACGTGGTGCACGAGATCGGCCCCATAGCACGGCCCGCGCAGGTGCGCATCGTGGCCGCGCTTCCGAAGACGCGCTCGGGCAAGATCATGCGCCGTCTGCTGCGCTCGGTCGCAAGCGGCAGCGAACAGCTCGGCGACACCTCGACCCTCGAGAACGCGGCGGTGCTCGCGTCGCTGCGCACCTCGGGCACCGAGGCCGACGCAAGCGCGGAGGACGCGTCGGGCTAGGCTCTGTTCAGAAACGCCCCCTGCTCCGATCTCCGGCTGATCACCGACTTGCGGCGTCGCGAGAACCGAAGCCGTCCTCGAGGTACCTAGTCGGAGACCCGGCCCGCGGCGGTCGGTCGGCGCAGCGTGTCCCGCAGCGCCTCGGCCATGGCACGCACACGGGCGGGATCGACCGGCGCATCGAGCCGCCCCCCGCGCTTGAGCCAGCTTCCCACGATCGCGGCGTCGGCGTACGGCGCGAGCCGTGCCGCGCGCTCGGGCGTGAGTCCGGAGCCGATCCACAGCGGCGTGTCGCCCGCCGCCTCGCGCATGGTGGCAAGCAGCGTCTCGTCGACCGGTGCTCCGGTACGCGCGCCGGTCGCGATCACCGCATCCGCGAGCCCGCGCTCGATCGCGTCGCGCACGAGTTCGTCGGGCGGAAACGCGACGAGCGGACGCGCGTGCTTGACGAGCACGTCGGCGGCGATCGCGACGCGGTCCGCGACCCCGAGCGTACGGCGGTAGCCGAGTGTGCGCGCCGCCTCGCCCTCGATCAGCCCCTGGTCGGTGACGTAAACGCCGGTGTGCACGTTGACGCGCACGAACGCGCAACCCGCGATCGCCGCGATGCCCACCGCCGCCGGTCCGTCCGAGCGCAGGCAGTTGACGCCGATCGGTAGGCCGGTGCGCTGTGCCGCCTCGCGCGCGAGCACGGCGAGCGCCGCCACCTGGTGCGGCGGCAGCCGGTCACCGGCCACCCCCTTGACGAAGGGGGCGGAGCCGAAGTTCTCGAGCACGATCGCCGCCGCCCCTCCCTCGGCGAGCGCGTCGAGATCGCGCAGCGCGTGCTCGCGCACCGCGGCGAACCCGCCCTCCTCGTATCGCGGATCGCCGGGCAGCGGACGCAGGTGGACCACCCCGATCAGACCTCGCGGCAGCGGCACGGCGACTCACTCCGATCGGGCGACGCGTTCGCGCACCGGCGCCTCGGCCGCCCGTGGCAGTTCGCGAAACGCCAGTCCCACCGCGATCACCGCCGTCTCGATCGTCTGCCGGTGGCGCACCTCGACCGGGATCGGCACCGCGCCGAGCGTCGGCGCGAACAGCGCCGCCTCGCCACCGTCCGCGGCACCGAGTTCGGCCTCGGGCCCCTCGGGCTCGAAGCACGCGCCACCGAGGCTCAGATCGCGCAGCCGGCCGAGCCAGCGGCGCGGCCCGAGCCGCAGTTCCGCCGCGAGCGAGACCGGGACACGCCGGTGCCGCCGCCGCTCGTGTCCCACACCGCCACGTGCCGCACCCGTCCGCATGCTCGCCTCCGATCCGACCGGGCCGCACCGGCCCGCCCCCCCCCTGCGCGAGCGAGGCTTGCGCCGCGCCCTGCCATCCTAGCCGATCGGCACGACGACACCACTGCGCGACCGCGCGCCTCGCGCTCACACTTCGGCGAACAGGTATGGCTTGAGGCACTGGATGCGCTGCTCGTAGCTGTCGGGATCGAGCAGCCAGCAGGCCGCCGACACGCTCGAGAGCAGCGAGTTGCCGTCCTGCGGCGTGAAGGCGAAACCGGTGACCTCGTGCCCGTCGCGCACGGCAACGGTGGGCAGCACCACCACCGTGGGGTTGAGAATGCGGCCGTAGAAGCCGTAGTCGCGTCCGAACGAGAAGATCGTGTTCGCCGAGCGCTTGGTCGTCAGCGCCACGCGCGGGTTGGCGCGCAGGCGATCGATCACCTCGTCGCGGGTGACCGCCTCGCGCAGCTTGAGATGGAACCACAGCGCGTGCATGTACTGGGTGTTGACCTTGAGCGCCGAAGAGTACACCCGGGCGTCGACCCCGAGCGTCTCGAACAGCGCGTGCGCGTCGCGGGCGTGGTGGGTGCCGAAGCGCTGGTCCTTGTGCTTGTCCACGACCGGCGCGGCGACGAAGCCGGTGTCCTGGCTCAGATCCGTCGCGCGCCGGATGCACACGAAGTGCGCGTCCTCGAGGTTGTCGTAGTCGCCGCCGGCATAGCCGATCGTGTGCATGAGGATCGAGAGGTTGTGGGTGTTGCACGAGACCACCTGCAGGAAGCGGTCGTCGCCGGGCGCGAGCGCGCGGTCGTTGATGCCGCGGGCGTACGGCTTGCCGAAGCCGAACTCGCTGCCCTGCGCGATGAAGCCGCGGGTGTTGTGCAGAAAGCGCTCGTAGAACTGGTGCTTGTTCGAGATGCCCACCCCCGACGGGGTGCAGTCGATCACGACCGCCGCGCGGTCGATCGCCTGCTCGAAGGTGAGCGAGGGCTCGATGCCGAGATCGACGAAGCCGTCCCACGCCTCGCGGTTGACCGCGAGCCGCGCCCCGCGCTTGAGCAGGTTCACGACCTTGGTCTTGTCGCGCTGCAGCGGCGTGCGCTTGTGGAACGTCACCTCGTCGATGCCGAGCGGCTCGCGCAACGCCGCGAGCAGGCCGATCAAGGGCTCCCCGATCGTGCCGGTCCCGATCACGTGAACAATGCGACTCTCCATGGTTCTCCTCCGCTGCGGCCGTACGAGCGTGCCATCCGGACGGGCCGCCGGGCAAGGCGGAGAGCCCGGGGACCGATCGGACCAGGACGAAGAGGGCCAAGTATAGACACGGGCCGCCACCGTGTGCCAGCATCTCGCAAGCGCAGCCGGAGGGGGGCCCATGAAGCTGTCACGACCGACCGTCGCACGCCTGCTCGTCGCTGTCCTGCTCGCCTCGTGCGCCGCCGGGGCGGCGCACGCCGCCGATCTGCGACCGATCCGCGGGGCGCTCGCCGAGATCGCGCCCGCGGCGGTCTCGGCGAGTGTGGACGCCGACCGCGCCCGCTCGCTCGCCGGCCTGCGGCCGGGCGCGAACGCCCACTGGCCGGCGAAGGCGAACGCGAGCGCTGCGGCGAGCGTGCAGATCGCGCTTGCCCCCGGCCGCCCGGGCGAGCGCTGGCTCGTGATCGTCGATCTCGCCGCGCCCGTGCCCGCCGCGGGCCGGATCGAGCTGTGGGCCCGCGGCCGGAGCGGCTTCGGCAAGCGCCCGGTTGCGAGCGTGGCGCTGCGCTCGCTGCACGGAGCCACCGCGCGGCTCGAGCTGCCCGGACGCTCGGGCGCCCTGCAGCTACGGCTGCTGCCCGACGGGGCGCCGCTGCGGCTCGAGCGGCTGAGGGTGCTGCGGCTCGACCCGAAGGGACGCAACGACTAC
>RFJN01000035.1 GCA_003694875.1 Planctomycetota bacterium
CGATCTGCTCGAGGCGGGGGTCGAGGTGATCGCGCGCCCGCCGGGCAAGCAGGCGAGACGGCTGTCGCTGCTGTCCGGCGGCGAGAAGACCATGACGACGGTGGCGCTGCTGTTCGCGGTCTTCCGCCACAAGCCGGGCCCGTTCTGCATCCTCGACGAGGTGGACGCCGCCCTCGACGAGCACAACGTGGGGCGCTTCGTCACGCTCGTGCGGGAGTTCCTCGACCGCTCGCAGATCCTGGTGATCACGCACAACAAGAAGACCATGGCGGCGGCCGACGCGCTGTACGGCATCACCATGCCCGAGCCCGGCGTGTCCGCTCCGGTGAGCGTGCGGCTCGTGGGCCAGGGCAGCGCGCAACCGGTCGCCGCGAGCGCGTGAGCCTCCGCCGTCCTCGCGTGGGATGGGATACCGGCGCGGAAATGTTCGACGAACGCGTCCCGCCGATGCTAGTGTTGAGTGACTCCGCGCCCACGGCGCGCAACGGACCCGCTGCGCAAGGAGTACACGCGATGGCAGATCGTCTGGCTCGGACATGTGGACCGTGGCTCGCCGCGGTGACCGTGGTGCTCGGAGCCGTTCTGACCGCCTCCGCCGTCCCGGTCTGGAACTCGGACTGGATCGTCCACAACGGGTCCGAGTACCGGGTGACCGGCGTCATGGACTGGAATGCGGCACAGGCGCAGGCGCAGTCGGTCGGCGCCAACCTCGTCACGATCAACGACGCGGCCGAGCAGGCCTGGATCGAGACGAACCTTCTGCCCACCTATCAGAAATCGATCTGGGGATTCTGGATCGGCCTCTACCAGCCGGCCGGCAGCCCCGAGCCCGCCGGCGGCTGGCAGTGGGTCAGCGGCGAGCCGGCGTCGTACAGGAACTGGCGAGCCGGAGAGCCCAACAACAGCGGCACGAACGGCATCCCCGAAAACTTCGCACACATGCTGGGCACGCGCACGTCCGCACCGGGCGCCTGGAACGACGTCAACCCCACAGACACGATCCTGGGACCCATCGTCGGCCTCGTCGAGCGTCCGCTCGCCGCTCCGGTTCCGGAGCCGGTAGGCACCACCCTGGCCGCGATCGCCGTCGCGCTGTTCGTGGGCTGCACACGCCGCCGCCAGGCTCTGTTCAAAACCGAGCCCGTCGCGAGCGATTCGGCTGGCGCCGACTGGCGAGGAGCGAGGTTCGAAGTCGCCGGAGGCGTACGAAAGCAGCTCGAGGACGGCTTCAGTTCTCGCGACGCCGCAGGTCGGTGATCAGCCGGCTATCGCAGTAGGGGCGTTTCCAAACAGAGCCCGGGCCGCGACCACGCCGTGTTGCCCCCTCGCGCCCCCGCTTGCGGTGACCCGATCTCGCCGACTACACTCGCGCCGGGCTTCGGGCGGGTTGGCGCCCGACGAATCGGGGGAAGATCGTCGCATGAAGATCAAGTGCAAGTGCGGGCGCGTGCTCAACGTGCCGCCGGAACTCGCCGGCAAGAAGATCGCCTGCAAGAGCTGCGGGCAGCGCTATCGACTGCCGCCGGCCGGCGCGGCGAACAAGACGATCCAGATGGCGGCCTGGAAGCCGGACGACGAGACCGAGCACGCACCGGAGGACGTCGGCGCGGTCGAACTCGGTCAGCGGCTGTCGCTCGCCTGGGTGCTGATCTCGGTGGTGATCACCCTCGCGCTGGGGATCGGCGGGGCGTGGGGTGTGCACTACCTGCTCGAGGAGGTGGTCTCGGACGCCGATCAGCAGAAGTACGCCGCCTACATCGACATGGGCATGTGGTGGGGGCCGGTGCTTGCCTGCCTGATCGCCGGCTGGATCACCGCCCGCATGTCGCCGGGCCTCACGATCGCCGAGCCCGCGATCGGCGCCGCGCTCAGCGTCGCCCTCATGGTGCTCGCCCTCGTCGCTCCCTACTCGCAGGTGCAGGACGTGCTCGGCCAGATCGGACTCGACGGGTTCCAGGTCAAGGCCGAGGACGTCAATCCGCCGGTGATCAACATCTTCGCGCTCGCCATGTTCGTGGCCGCCTGCATCTCGTGCACCGGCGCCTACTTCGGCGAGGTCGCACAACGCAAGCGCGCGGTGTGAGCCCCGGGGCCGCGCTCCCCCCGCGGCCCCGGCCTCAGCTCTGCGGACCGGGCCGGCGCGCCCGGTCCGCCGCCTCCGACCACGCCGCATCGAGGAACGCGACCGCGTCCCGGCGCCTCGGCGCAAATCGGCGCAACCTTCGCAGCAGGGCGCGTCGCAGGGGCGGTGGCGGCGCCGGGTCGCCGCGTCGCGCCCGCGCCTGCAGCCACGCCATCCAGGCCGCCTTGTCCTCCTCCCACCGGAAGCGGCGCGAGACGAGAGCCCACAGGTGCCAGCGCCACAGCCGCCGGGCGAACTGGCGCGCACAGCGGATACACACCCACGCAACGAGATCGTCGAGCTGCTCGCCGGGAGTATCGGGCCCCGCCGCGCGAGCGATCCAGACCCGCCCCCACAGCACGAGCAGCCCGCCTCGGCCCCAGGCTCCGAACGGCAGTGTGGCGCCCACGCGCACGCCCGCGCGGCGCAACCGCTCGCGAAGCTCGGCCGTCATCCGCGCAGCTGTCGGCTCAGCACGTAGGCGAGGATGCCGAAGGCGACCCCGGCGTTGAGCGACTCGACCCCGGGCTCGATGGGGATCCAGACCCGCCGCTCGACGAGATCCAGGGTCTCGGAGCGCAACCCGCGCCCCTCGCTGCCGATCACGAGCGCCACCGGCCCCCCGACCGCCCGCAGGGCCACCTCGGGTGGATCGCCGCCGGGTGCCGCCGCGATCGGAACGAAGCCGTGCTCGCGCAGCCACGCGAGGATCTCGGCGGCGTTCTCGCCGGTGCGCAGCACCGGGAAGCGGAAGACCGTCGCGGCCGCCGCCCGCACCACCTTGGCTCCGTAGGGATCCGTCGTGCCCCGGGTCAGGATCGCTCCGCGAAACCCGAGCGCGGCGGCCGATCGCAGCGTAGCCCCGAGGTTGCCCGGATCCTGCAGCTCCTCGAGTACCACGACCGGTCGCGTGTCGCCCTCGCGCAGCAGGTCCTCGCGCCGCCAGCGCGGCTCCTGCGCGACGAGCACGATGCCCTGCGAGCGTTCGGTCGACGAGATCTTGTCGAACACCGGCGGGGTGACCGGGTGGATCGCCACTCCGCGCCGCTCGAGTTCCTCAAGCACCGGCTCGTTTGCCCGCGCCCCACCGAAGCCCGCGCGCACGAGCGCATACACGGGCTCGACGCCCGAGCGTAACGCGTCGAGCACCGCCTTGCGGCCCTCCACGAGCACTCGCCCCGCCTTGACCCGGTTGTGGGAACTGCGCAACGCCCCCGCTTCCTTGACGTGTCGGTTGCGGGTGGACTCGATCAACATGGCTCGGCCCGTCCTCGTTCGGCTGCCGCCACCGGTGCATCTCCCTCAACGCGCGCGGCTCGCTCCGTCACGCGAGGAACGAGGCGGCGCGCGCGCGCCGGACACACTCGTTCATCTGCTCCGGACGCAGGATCCCGTGCTCGTGCAACAGGCGGAACTCGTTCATGAGATCGGTCCGCAGAAGATAGGTTCCGTCGGTATTGATCGTGAACGGCACGCTGGCTTCGACGAATCGCTGCAGCGTCTCCCGCACCCCCTCGAAGCCGTCGATCGTACGGCACCATACGTTCGAGGACGGACAGATCTCGAGCACCACGCCCTCTTCCCGCAAGATCTTCATCGTCTCCGGACTGCGCGCCGCTTGAATGCCGTGCCCGATCCGCTGCGGTCGAAGCCGGCGCACCGCGGCCGCCACCCCCTCCGGGCCGGTCTGCTCCGTCTCGCCGGTGTGGATCGTCACCCCGAGACCGGCGGCGCGAGCCCGATCGAGCAACGAGGCGTAGCGTTCGAGCGCGACCGGATCGCGCTCGATCGGGTCCGTCTCGGGCCCGGCGAGATCGATCCCCACCACACCACGTTCGTGGTAGCGGATCGCCTTGTCCACGATGATCTCGTTGAGTTCGTAGCTGAACTCGCGCGCCATGCAGAAGATCAGCCCGGCGCGGCAGCCGTACTCGAGCACGGCCTGGTCCATGCCGCGCAGCGCCGCGTGGATGATGTGGTCGAGGTCGCGTTCGCCGCCGAGGTTGCGTTTCATGGGGTTGAAGCGCAGCTCGATGCTCGTCACGTTCGCCCCGCGGTACTCCTTGCTGATGATCTCGTAGGTGCAGCGTTCGATCGCGGCGGGCGAGCTCTGGATCTTCTCGGTCCACTTGTGCAGGATCCCGAGATAGTCCTCGACCGAGTGCACCTTGTTCTCGCTGACGGTGATCAGATCGAGAAACTCCCAGTAGTCGCGCACCGGCAGGCGCAGCCCCTGCTGGTGCGCGATCGACCACATGACGTGCGGGGCCACGCTCGCGCCCATGTGGATGTGCAGATCGATCAGCGGCAGGTCCAGGAAGGACAGCGCTGCGAGCTTCTCCTTGCGCGTCACGTCGAAGGCCATGCGGCGGTTCCTCAGCGGTTGCAAGCCGGCAAGCGTACCACGGCCCTGCTGCCGATGAAAGCCCGGGCACGCGCCACAGCGCCCCGGGCTCCCCCGGGCACGCCGGCACAGCGGCCGGGATCCGTTGGCGAACGGCTCCAGCGTCCCGACTCAGGGTTTCCGCTCCCCAGCGCGCGGTTCATGGAACTCGAACACGGTATTGCCCCACCGACGCGTGTCGGTGTGCACGAGACGCTCGAGAACCGGCGGCACGTAGCCCTCCTTCCGGTCGCGCTGCACGACCACGAGCGCCCCCGGGGCGAGCACGTCGGCGCGATCGAGCGCCTCGAGCGCACGCGGCTGCAGTCCCTGCCAGTACGGTGGCGGCACCAGCACGAGATCGAATCGTCGCCCCGCGGCCTCGAGCGAGCCCAGGGCGGCGAAAGCGTCGCGACGCAGCGGCTCGATCTGCTCCGCGGCGCCGAGGGTCTGCGCGTTGCGTTCGATCGCGGCGATCGCCGCCGCGCTGCGATCGACCGCCACCGCGTGCGCCGCACCGCGCGAGAGCGCCTCGAACACGAGCGCGCCCGAACCGGCGAACAGATCCAGCACACGCGCGCCCTCGAGCCGCGGGGCGAGCACATCCATGAGCGCCGAGCGCACCCGCGTCAGCACCGGGCGCGTCTCCTTGCCCCGCGGCGTCCACAGCCTGCGTCCGCGCCAGCGCCCCTTCGCGATGCGCACCCACACCCCTCCCTGCCCTCGAACCGCCGGCATCGTCGTCGCGCCGCGGGCTCGAGGCAAGAGGGAGCGTGGCGGCCCGATCGGACGGCGCTGCCGCAACGTTCACTCCGTGCTTCGTAGACCGCAAACCTACCCACTTCGAGCGGGGAGAGCTTCGCAAGGACGACAACGAAGTGGTGGTAACGAAGACGCTTCTCGAAACGGCAGCAGACCAAGAGTTCCGGGGTTTCTGGGTTCCTCATTGTCTTGTCAATCCTGGCGCCGGAAACGGGGGATCGCAGCACTGTGGTGCTGACAAGGAACCCAAAAACCCAGGAAGTCTGTTCCGTGAGAGTCGGTTGTGGGGGGACGGCAGGCTCGGCTGTCGTGCGCCATGGTTGGCGAGGCGCGGTGCGTCGCGCCCTCGACGTGCGAACAGGAGAGCCGGTGGTTGTCGCTTCCGAACCGCCGAGGGCGGATCAGGGCGCGCTCGCGGTGCCGGTGCGCGGGGCGAGAAGCGACTCGAGCGCCACGCGCCGCAGCGTGTCGGCGTGCTCGAGCGGCTCGGACAGCAGCGCGCGCAG